>CALQBT020000090.1 GCA_943328885.2 Bordetella parapertussis
CAAGCATGTGATCGTGATCGGCGGCGGCGATACTGGCAGCGACTGCGTGGGTACCAGCAACCGCCACGGCGCGACCAGCGTGACCCAGTTCGAGCTGTTGCCCCAGCCGCCGGTCGAGGAAAACCGGCCGCTGACCTGGCCATACTGGCCGACCAAGCTGCGCACCAGTTCCAGCCATGACGAGGGCTGCGAGCGCGAGTTTGCGGTCGCCACCAAGGCCTTCACCGGCAGCAAGGGCAAGGTCACCGGCCTGACCACCGTCAACATCGAGTTCAAGGATGGCAAGCTGGTTGAGATGCCAGGCACCGAGAAGCACTACGCCGCCGACCTGGTGTTGCTGGCGATGGGTTTTGTCAATCCATTGGCCAGCGTGCTCGACGCTTTCGGCGTGACCAAGGACGTGCGTGGCAATGCGCGTGCCAGCACCGACGAGGGTGGCTACCGCACCAATGTGGCCAAGGTGTTTGCGGCTGGCGACATGCGGCGCGGGCAGTCGCTGGTGGTCTGGGCGATCCGGGAGGGTCGGCAAGCCGCGCGCGAGGTCGACGGCTTCTTGATGGGCAGCAGCACGCTGCCGCGCTGATTGCCTGGCGTCGCAAGTCGGGCTGTGAGGCCTGTCCTGTTCATGAAGACCGACACGCGTCGACCGCGCCGAGTCAGGGGTATCCCGTAGAAATTCGGGCTGCGTGCGACAATTTGTATCCGTTGTCAACTGGCTGTTATCGGTCGGGCAAGCGCCACTGCCCTGCCAATTTGCCCATCCTCGCTTTGAATCCCGACACGCTGATCGAGATCGACCACGTCAAGTTTGGCTACGACAGCAGTCGAACCATCCTGCAAGACGTCAGCCTGCGCTTTGCCCGCGGCAAGGTCACGTCGCTGCTGGGCGGTTCGGGTTGCGGCAAGACCACCTTGCTGCGCTTGATCGGCGGCGTGCACGCGGCCACCGGGGGTCGGGTGGTGTTTGACGGCGAGGTCGTCGATGCCCGCAACCGAGACCAGCTCTTCCGGCTCCGTCGCAGGCTGGGCATGCTGTTCCAGTTCGGCGCGCTGTTCACCGACCTGACGGTGTTCGACAATGTCGCCTTCCCATTGCGCGAGATGACCGATCTGCCGGAGCCGCTGATCCACGACATCGTGCTGATGAAGCTCAACGCGGTGGGCTTGCGCGGCGCGGCGGGGTTGAAGATCAGCGAGGTGTCGGGCGGCATGGCGCGACGCATCGCGCTGGCCCGGGCGATCGCGCTCGACCCTGAACTGATCATGTACGACGAGCCTTTCGCCGGTCTCGACCTGATCTCCATGGGGGTGGCCGCCAAGCTGATACGCACCCTCAACGACATCACCGGTGCGACCTCGCTGGTGGTCTCGCACGATGTTCCCGAGTGCATGGCGATCAGCGACCACGTGATCCTGATGGCCAGCCAAGGCCGCATCGTGGCCCAGGGCAGTCCGGCCGAATTGATGGCCAGCACCGATCCCGAGGTGCGCCAGTTCGTGCGCGGCGAGCCCGACGGGCCGGTCAAGTTCCACTATCCGGCACGCTCGATGGCCGAAGATTTCGGTCTGGCGGCCACGCCATGAACTGGTTGGCGGCGCTGGGCGCCAGAACCCTGGGGATGCTGCATGGCTGGGGCCATGCGGCGCTATTCTTCGTCGATTTGCTGCGCGTGTTGCCGCAATCGTTGCGCCGCTTCGGTCTGGTCGTCACGCAGATCCACGCGATCGGCAACCGTTCGTTGCTGATCATTCTGGCATCGGGCCTGGCGGTGGGTTTTGTGCTGGCGCTGCAGATGTATTACGCACTGGTCAAGTACGGTGCTGCCGAGTCGCTGGGACTGGTGGTCAACCTGTCGTTGGTGCGCGAACTCGGCCCAGTGGTCACCGCGCTGTTGTTCGCCGGCCGCGCCGGCACTTCGCTGACCGCCGAGATCGGGCTGATGAAGGCCGGCGAGCAGATCGCGGCCATGGAGTTGATGGCGATCGACCCTCGAGCCAGGGTGCTGGCGCCACGCTTTTTGGGCGGCATCGTGTCATTGCCGCTGCTCACCGGGCTGTTCTCGGCGGTCGGTATTCTTGGCGCCTGGGTGGTGGCGGTGGGCTTGATCGGCATCGATGCCGGCAATTTCTGGTCGATCCAGCAAAACGGTGTCGACGTCTGGCGTGACCTGGGCAATGGGGTCGTCAAGAGCGCGGTGTTCGGCATCGTGTGCACTGCCGTCGCGCTCTACCAGGGCTATGAGACCGAGGCCACCCCCGAGGGTGTGGCCTATGCCACCACCCGCACGGTGGTGATTTCTTCGCTGGCGGTGCTGGGGATGGACTTCATCCTCACCGCGCTGATGTTCTCGACCCCTTGAGCTGAACCTCGACATGAATCGGAGTGCCCGAGATGGCCAAGAAAAGTATTGAGACCCTGGTGGGCCTGTTTGTGTTGTTGGGCCTGTTGGCCCTGCTGTTCGTGGCCTTGAAGGCCGCCAACTTGTCAAGTTTCGGCAGCCAGGACAGCTATACCGTGTCGGCGCGCTTTGACAACATCGGTGGCTTGAAGGCTCGCGCACCGGTCCGCGCCGCCGGCGTGGTGGTCGGACGCGTCACCGCGATCAGCCTGGACCCCAAGACTTTCCAGGGTGTGGTGACGCTGGCGATCGAGCGGTCGTTCCAGTTTCCGAAGGACAGCTCGGCCAAGATCCTGACCGCCGGCCTGTTGGGCGACCAGTATGTCGGACTGGAGGCTGGCGGCGAAGTCGAAAACTTAAGCCCAGGCAGCCTCATCAAGCAGACCCAGTCGGCCGTGGTGTTGGAGAACCTGATCGGCCAGTTCTTGTTCAACAAGGCGGCCGATGCCGGTTCCGGCGCCGACGCCGCCAAGAAGCCATGAGCGCGTTGGCTTGGCAGCGCGGGTTGCGCTGGCTTTCGCTGGCGGGCTTGCTGTCGATCTTGGGCGCCTGCGCCAGTCTGCCCGGCGAGGGCTTGAGCCGCAGCGACCCCTGGGAGAGCTTCAACCGCCGTGTTTTCGAATTCAACGAGGTGGTCGACCAGGCCGCGGTCAAGCCTGCGGCGCAGGTCTACCAGACCGTGTTGCCGCGCTTGGTGCGCACCGGCGTCGACAATTTCTTTGGCAATGTTGGCGATCTGTGGTCCTGCGTCAATCTGGCGCT
Organism: Bordetella parapertussis; assembly: GCA_943328885.2. Lineage (GTDB taxonomy): Bacteria > Pseudomonadota > Gammaproteobacteria > Burkholderiales > Burkholderiaceae_C > Pseudaquabacterium > Pseudaquabacterium parapertussis_A. The sequence goes on from CALQBT020000090.1 coordinate 3,162, forward strand.
GCAGATCAAGCCCAAACCGGCACTGGAGATGGGCATGCGGGTGCTGGTCAACACCTTCATGGGTCTGGGCGGTGTCCTCGATGTGGCCGACGAGATGGGGCTTGAGCGCAGCACGGGCGAGGATTTCGGACAGACCCTGGGTTACTGGGGGCTGCGCAGCGGCCCCTATCTGGTGCTGCCGCTGCTCGGGCCGTCGACCTTGCGCGATGCCACTGCTTTGGCGCTGGACTTCAAGGACTCAGGGGCCAGCGTGGTCTGGCGCGACCCCCGCGACCGCAACATCGCCACCGGCGTGCAATTGCTCAATGCCCGGGTCAAACTGCTCAACGCCGGGCGGGTGCTCGATGAAATCGCGCTCGACAAGTACTTGTTGTTGCGCGACGCCTACCTGGCGCGGCGCAAGAGCCTGATCTATGACGGCGAGCCGCCCGATGATGATGCGGCGCCGCCAGCCTTCAAACGCCTGATCCATGCAACGCCGCAGTGAACGGCGACTGTCGCTGGCGCGTTCAATCTCTTCAGGGCTGTCGCCCCTCACCAGAACAAGGATCCGACCGATGGACAGACGATGCTGGATTTTCGCGCTGGGCCTGAGCGCCTGCTGGCTGGCATTGCCGGCGCTCGGTGCCGACGCCCTGAGCGCTGACGCCTTTGTGCGGCAGGTCTCGACCGACGTGATTGAAGCGGTCAAGGTTGACAAGGCGATCCAGGCCGGCGATGTGGGCCGCATCCGTTCGCTGGTCGACGCCAAGGTGATGCCGCATGTCAACTTCCAGCGCATGACGGCCAGTTCGGTGGGTCCGCAGTGGCGCGGTGCCACACCCGAGCAGCAAAAACGCATGTTCGAGGAGTTCAAGACCCTGATGGTCAACACTTACTCGGGTGCGCTGACCCAGGTCAAAGATCAGGCGGTGGTGGTCAAGCCGCTGCGCGCGGGGGCCTCCGAGCTGTCCGAACTGGTGGTGCGCACCGAGGTGCGGGGCAAGGGTGACCCGATACAACTCGACTACCGGTTGGAGAAGGCTGGCGAGGGCTGGAAGATCTACGACGTCAATGTCGGCGGCTTCTGGTTGGTCGATGCCTACAAAGGCCAATTCGCCAAGGACTTGAGTGTGGGTGGCTTGGATGCGCTGATCAGCCGGCTGTCCGACAAGAACAAGTCGCTGGCCTCGGCGCCCAAGAACTGATGACCGAGCTCACCCCGGCAGACGCCGCCAGGCCGACGATCGCTTTGCCCGAGCGTTTGACCATGGCACAGGCCAGTGCGACCTTGGCACGTTTGGCCCCGCTGCTAAAGGCCGCGGTCGAGCCTGTGCTTGACGCCTCGGCGCTGCGCGAGATGGACACTGCTGCGCTGGCGCTGCTGCTGGCTTGCAAGCGCCAGGCCGCAGACCAGGGCCGAAACCTGCAGCTGACAGGCGCACCGCCCAAGCTCAGGCAACTGGCCCAGCTCTACGGTGTCGATGGCCTGCTGGGGTTGTGAACCCGCGCAGTCGCCGCGATCCAGCGTGAGGGTTCACAGGTTTCGGCGCAGCGGCCGCTAGCATCCATGCTTCGGGCCGCGCTGGTGGCTTGCGGGAGACTAACTCATGCTCACGTTCCGCTACACCATGGTGGACACCGAACACCCGCCTGCTCTCGAGATGCTTGCCTCGGATCTTTGCGCTTTGGGCTGCTTCGCAACCGCTTACCTGTTTCGGACCCGATGATGAACTTCACACGCTGCGACAAGACGGTGGCCTGGACGGCGCTGCAAGGCCATTACCAGGCCCATGGCCGCGACTTGGATTTGCGCGATGCCTTTGCCCGCGACTCCGGTCGATTTGACGCTTTCACGCTGCAAGCGCCTGAGCTCTTTGCTGATCTGTCGAAAAACCGCTGGGACCTGCTGACGCGCAAACTGCTGCTAGACCTGGCCCGCGAATGTGGGCTGGAAGCAAAGCGCGACGCGATGTTCGCCGGCGCGGCCATCAACACCACCGAGGACCGCGCAGTGCTGCATGCGGCGCTGCGCGCCCCACGGGGTGCGGGCTTGTTCAGCGACCAAGTGCACGGCGTGCTAGACCGCATGCTTGCCTTTGCCGAAGGCGTGCGCGACACCGCCTCGAGCGGCATCCGTCATGTCGTGAACATCGGCATCGGCGGCAGCGACCTGGGCCCGCAGATGGTGGTGCCCGCGCTCGACGCCTTCGCCCACCCCGGCATCACGATGCACTTCGTCAGCAATGTCGACGGCCATGACATCTCGCCTGTGTTGCGTCGCCTGAGGCCCGAGCAGACACTGTTCGTCATCGTCAGCAAGACCTTCACGACACAGGAGACGCTGGCCAACGCGGTGGTGGCGCGCGACTGGTTCCTGGCCCAGGGCGGCGAAGATGTCGGCAAGCATTTCGTCGGCGTCACGACCAACCTGGAGGCTGCCGCGGCTTTCGGCATTGACAACACCTTCGGTTTCTGGGATTGGGTCGGCGGGCGCTACTCGCTGTGGGGTGCCGTCGGCTTGGCGGTGGCGATCGCGGTCGGCGCTGAGAACTTCCGCGCGCTGCTGGCTGGCGCCCACGCGATGGACCGGCATTTCGCCGACACGCCGCTCGAGGCCAACCTGCCGGCGCAACTCGGCCTGCTCGATGTCTGGTACCGCAATTTCCACGGTTTCGCCAGTCGCTCTGTCGCGCCTTACCACCAGGGTTTGAAGCGCTTGCCGGCTTATCTGCAGCAACTCGAGATGGAGAGCAACGGCAAGCGAGTCGACCTGGCCGGCGAGCCGCTGCCCTATGCCACCAGCCCGGTGGTCTGGGGCGAACCTGGCACCAACGGCCAGCACGCCTACTTCCAGATGCTGCACCAGGGCAGCGATGTGATCCCGGTCGAGTTCATCGCCGTCAGGCACCCCACCCATCACCACCTGGACTTGCATGCCAAGGCTCTCGCCAACTGTTTGGCCCAGAGCGCGGCACTGATGCTGGGCAAGACCACCGAGGCCGCGCTGGGCGAGAAGGCCCCTACCGCATCGGCGGGGCTTGCCCCTTTGACCGTCGCCAGGCACCGCAGCTTTCCTGGCAATCGGCCCAGCACCACGCTGCTGATCGACAGCCTGACGCCGCGCGCTCTGGGCGCGTTGATTGCGCTCTATGAGCACCGGGTGTTCACCAGCGGCGCGGTCTGGGGCATCAACAGCTTCGACCAATGGGGGGTCGAACTCGGCAAGGCCCTGGCCAGCGACTTGTTGCCGCGCCTGGTCGGCACCCAAGGAGGCGACGGGCTCGACGCCTCGACGGCCGGCCTGCTGGCGTGGCTGCAGCGAGCATGAACTTCGTCTTCGACTTCGGCCGGGTGCTGTTCGAATGGCAGCCCGAGCGGCTCTTGCAGCGCTTGTTGCCGCAGCGTGCCAGCGACCCGCTCAGCGCGGCGCAATGGGCAGGCCTGGTCTTTCAGACTGATGGCGGCGATTGGGGGGAATTCGATCGTGGCACGGTCACGCCGGACGAACTGGTGTTGCGGATTGCCCGACGCACCGGCCTGCGCGAGGACGAGGTGCGGGCCGTCGTCGATGCGGTGCCCGAGACACTCCGACCAATCCCGGCCTCGGTCGCGCTGATGCACAGACTGCGCCAGCCGGGCCAGCTGATGTTCTTTCTGTCGAACATGCCCGCGCCCTACGCCGACCACCTCGAGCGCGAGCATGCGTTCGTGCGCGAGTTCGACGATGGCCTGTTCTCTGCACGCGTCAAGCTGATCAAGCCTGAGCCTGCGATCTTCGCGCTCGCTGCCCAGCGCTTTGGTGTCGCACCGTCCGAACTGGTCTTTCTCGACGACCATCCGCCCAACGTCACGGCAGCGCGGGCCGCGGGTTGGCAGGCTTTGGTGTTTCGCGACGCCTTGCAGTGCGAGCAGGAGCTCAGGCAAGCGGGGTTGTGGCCACCGGGTGCTGATCACCCCCAGGTCTGACCTGACGCACGAGCGACGCTCGCGCAAAGCCTGTGCGCCCTGTGCTGCGCGGCTGCGGGCTGCTGCAGCACAGTCCCGCGGCTGAGGACTTCAAGTCAGGCGATGGACTTCGCCCGCGGCGAGCCACCGCTGGCGTCAGCCCCCAGGTCGCTGAGGTGACGGTCAGCGCTACGGGCGGCGGCCTATGCTGTTCGACCTTTCATGAGAGCTCTACAGCGATGAACTACACCACCCTGGACTGGCAGATCGACGACCGCGTGCTCACGCTCACGCTGCAGCGCCCGGCCCAGCTCAACGCCTTCACCGTGACCATGGCCAACGAGCTGATCGACGCTTACCAGCGCGCCAGCGAAGACGATGCGGTCGGCGCGGTGGTGGTCACCGGCGCGGGCCGGGCTTTTTGCGCCGGCATGGATCTGTCATCGCAGGGCAATGTGTTCGGCCTGGACGAGACCTTGTCACCTCGACTCGATGAGCTCAAGGCACGCTGGGACGACCCGGCAATGGTGTCAGGCGTTCGCGACACTGGCGGTCGCGTCGCGCTGGCGGTCTACGACTGCAAGAAGCCGGTGATCGCGGCGATCAACGGCGCAGCGGTCGGCATCGGCGCGACGATGACGCTGGCGATGGACGTGCGGCTGGCCTCGGACAAGGCTCGCATCGGCTTTGTGTTCGGCCGCATCGGCGTCGTGCCCGAGGCTTGCTCGACCTGGTTTTTGCCACGCATCGTCGGTGCCCAGCAGGCTTTTGACTGGGTCTATTCGGGCGACATTTTCGACGCCCAGGAAGCGCTGGCCGGCCGGCTGGTCAAGGCCGTGGTGCCGCACGAGCAGTTGCTGGCGGAGGCGCACAAGCTGGCGCACAAGTACATCGACCAGCGCAGCCCGGTCTCAATCGCGCTGATGCGCCAGATGCTGCTGCGCAACCCTGGGCTGGCGCATCCGCGCGACGCGCATGCGGTCGAGTCACTGGCGATGCTGCAGACCAGTCTGCACGACGGCAAGGAGGGCGTGGCCGCTTTCAACGGCAAACGCGCGCCTGTCTTCACTGGGCGAGCCTCTGACGGCTTGCCCGATTTCTACCCCTGGTGGTGAGCCAGGCCTCAACCGATTCAAGGAGAACAACATGGAACGCAAAGTGTGTGTGGTGACCGGTTCGTCGTCTGGCATAGGCGCGGCGACCGCTCGGCTGTATGCCGAACGCGGCTGGAACGTCGCTGTCAACTATTCGCGCGAAGCCGCGCCTGCCGAGGCCGTGGCTGAGGCCTGCCGTGCGCTGGGCGCCGAGGTGCTGGTGCAGAAGGCCGACGTTGCCCAAGACGCCGATTGCCGCGCGCTGGCGGCGGCGGTG
>CALQBT020000091.1 GCA_943328885.2 Bordetella parapertussis
AGGACCGGATGGCGGTCTGTGTGTCGTGCCACGGCGCCAATTTCAGCGCGCCCATCGACGGCGCCTTCCCGCGCCTGGCGGGCCAGCATCCCGACTACCTCTACGCCGCGCTCAAGGCCTACCACACCGACGGCAACAAGCTCGTCGGTCGCAGCAACGCGACGATGCGAAGCCAGGTCGTTCAAGAGGCCGACGGCAAGAAGAAGCTCACGTTCAACAGCAGCGAGCTCAAGCAGGTCGCGGCCTATCTGTCGTCGCTGCCGGGCGATCTCAAGGTCGTGCCCCAAAACCGCTTCCGCTGACGATCGCGGGGTGGCTTGAAGCCCCCCAGCAGCAGCGCGTTGCTGATCACGCTGACCGATGACAAGGCCATCGCCATGCCAGCGAACACTGGGCTGAGCAGGCCCAGCGCGGCCAGCGGGATGCCGACCACGTTGTAGGCAAAAGCCCAGAACAGGTTTTGGTGAATCCGGCGGGTGATCGCGCGCGACAACTGCAGCGCTTCGAGCACCAGCATCGGGTCGCCGCGCAGCAAGGTCAGCCCCGCGGTCTGCATCGCAACGTCGGTGCCGCCGCCGTCGGCGTGCGCCATTGCCAGCCCGACATCGGCCGCGGCCAGCGCTGGCGCGTCGTTGACGCCGTCGCCCACCATCGCCACCCGTTGGCCCGCGCCCAGGCTCTGGCGCAAGCCCTGGACCACCTGTGCCTTGTCTGCTGGCAGGACCTCGGCCATCACCTCGCTGATGCCGACCAGGTCCGCCAGCGCCTGGGCCGCACCGCGGTTGTCGCCGCTGAGCAGCACGACCCGCAGGCCTTCGCGTCGCAGCGCAGCGACGGTCGCAGCAGCGCCTGGCCTGGCCTGGTCTCCGAAGGCCAGCAGACCCAGCGCGCGCGGCGCGCCCTGCGTGCTGGCTTGAGCCAGCCAGGCCACGCTGCGTCCTTGCGAAGCCCAGGTGCCGGCCGGCGCCGTGAGTTCAGGGTCGATGACGCCGAGCTCGGCCATCCACACGCTGCTGCCCAGCTTCAGGTCGCGCCCGCCGACGCGCGCCTCAATGCCGCGCCCGGGCACCGCTCTGGCGTCCTCGGCCTGCGGCCAGACCAGAGACTCATGCTGGGCGCTTTGCAGCACCGCGCGGGCCAGCGGGTGCTCGCTGCTGGCCTGCAGCGAGGCGGCCAGCGACAGCAGCTCTGCACGCCCGCCTGGCAACTCGGCGCTGGTGGCTGCGGCGACCAGCTTCGGCCGACCTTCGGTCAGCGTGCCGGTTTTGTCGAATGCGACCACCGCGACCGAGCGCATCAACTCAAGTGCCTGGGCATCACGCACCAGGATGCCGCGGCGCGCCGCCAGACCGGTGCCCACCATCAGCGTGGCGGGTGTGGCCAGCCCCATCGCACAGGGGCAGGCGATCACCAGCACCGACACCGCGTGAATCAGCGCCTGCGGCCAGTCACCATTGAGCCAGCCCCAGCCCAGCAGCGTCAGCAGCGCGGCGAAAAAAACTGCTGGCACGAACACCTCGGCGACCCGGTCCACGGTTTGCTGGATCGGCGCCTTGCGGGCTTGAGCCGATTCGACCATCTGCACGATCTGCGACAGCATGCTGGCCGCGCCGACCGCGGTGGTGCGCACCAGCAGCAAGCCTTCGCCGTTGATCGCGCCACCGGTGACAAAGTCGCCGACCTGGCGTGCCACCGGCAGGCTCTCGCCGGTCAGCATCGATTCATCGACGTGGCTGCGACCCTCGACCACCACGCCGTCGGTGGGCAGGCGCTCACCCGGTCGCACCAACACCAGGTCGTCGGGCTTGACCTGTTCGAGCGCGACGCGGACCTCCTGCCCGGCGCGCCTCAGGTTGGCGCTGTCGGGGCGCAGCGTGCGCAAGCCTTCCAGTGCCACCAGGGTTCGGCGCTTGGCGCGGGCTTCCAGCCATTTGCCCAGCAGCACCAGTGTGATGACGGCCGCCGCGCTCTCGAAGTAGAGCGCCGGCATCGCGTCGGGGTTGTTCGCCCGGCCTTGAAACACCAGCGCCAGGCTCAGGCCGTAGGCCGCGCTGGTGCCGGTGGCCACCAACAAGTCCATGTTGCCGGCGCCCGCGCGCAAGGCCTTCCAGCCGGCGACGAAGAAGCGTGCGCCGAAGAAAAACAACACCGGCGTGGCCAGCGCCCACTGCCACAGCGCGGGCAGCATCCAGTGGCGGCCCAGCAGGTCGCCTGCCATCGGCAGCAGCAACGGTGCCGACAGCGCAGCTGCCACGGCCACGCGCCAGCCCGGGTCGCGCGATGCCGGCTTGCGTGCGGCATCGCCGGCGTCGGCATGGGCTTCGTAGCCGGCGCGGCGCAGCGCCGATACCAGCGCGGCGTCGTCGGCGCTGCCGGCCAGGCGGCGGACCCGGGCGCGTGCCGTGGCGAGGTTGACCGTGGCCTCCAACACCCCGGGCACCCGCGACAGCGCTTTTTCGACCCGGGCCACGCAGCTGGCGCAGGTCATGGCTTCGACGCGCAAGTCCCGGCTTTCCTCGGCCAGGCCATAGCCAGCCTTGGCCACTGCAGCCTGCGCGGCTCGGACCGCGAGTGCAGCTTGCGCCGGGTCCAGCGTCAGCCGGGCCTGCTCGGTGGCGAGGTTGACGCTGGCTTGCTGCACACCGGGTACTTTGGCCAGCGATTTTTCGACCCTCGCGACGCAACTCGCGCAGGTCATGCCCGTGATCGTCAGCGTCAGGCTAAAAGCGTCGTTCATGATCCAATCCTAGACCTGACTTCGCGTCAAGGCTGATACTGCGGTGGTTCTACACCACCGAGTTTGACGATGATCGAATTGATCTTGCCTGATATGACCTGCGGCCACTGCGTTCGCAGCGTGACCGAAACCGTGCAGCGCATCGACGCTGACGCCCAACTGCAGGTCGATCTGCCCCAGCACCGGGTCAGCATAGCGTCGCAGCAGCCGGCCGAGCGCTTTGTCGCTGCGCTGACCGAAGAGGGTTATCCGCCGGCTTGATCAGCGCGTCGCCCGCCGGCGCACGGCTTCGAGATAGGCCAGCCCATCGGGCGGCAGGCCACTGCGCTGGCTGGCCCAGATCATCTCGCCCAGGCACTCCATCACCTCGTGATGCGCCTCGTGCAAGGCGCTGCGGCGCGCTGCCAGCAGCGCGACCGCCTGTCGGATGCCGGTGGGCTGGTCGATGCTGCATTGCTCGGCGATCGACAAATGCATCGACAGGTGCAGAAACGGGTTGCCGCGGCCGTCCTCGACCGTGTAGCTCGATGCCAGCGCGGCGTCCAGATCGGCCAGGTCAGCGTGGTGCTCGGGATGCTCGGCGATCCAGTCGGCGGCTATCGCTTCCATCGCCGTCAGCGGCAGACCGTTTTGCTGCTTGTGCCAGGTTTCGCAGAAGAATCTGCGCACGTCGTGCTGTGAAGGTTGGAACATCGCACAATTGTGGCCCGACTTTGCTTCCACCGCGCCATGACACTGACCACCGCCCAACTCTTTACCGACGCCCGCAGCCAGAACGGCTACCTGCCACAGCCCGTCTCCGATGTTGAGCTGCGTGCGCTCTACGACCTGCTCAAGTTCGGCCCGACCGCGGCCAACGCCTGCCCGGCGCGATTCAAGTTCGTCCGCTCGGCGGATGCCAAAGCGCAGCTGATGGCCTGCGTTTCGGCGGCCAACGTGCCGAAGATCGAGCAGGCGCCGGTGACGGTGATCGTCGGCATGGACTTGATGTTCCACGATCAATTGCCCAAGCTGTTTCCCCATGCCGATGCGCGTGCCTGGTTTGCCGGCAAGGATGCTGCGATACAGGAGACGGCGATGCGCAATTCCAGCCTGCAAGGCGGCTACTTGATCATCGCTGCCAGGGCGCTGGGTCTGGACTGTGGTCCGATGAGTGGCTTCGATGCCGCCAAGCTTGACGCTGCGTTCTGGATCGGCACCACCGTGAAAACCAATTTCATCTGCACGCTGGGTCATGGTGACCCGGCCAAGGTCTTCGCCCGCAGCCCACGGCTGGACTTCGACCAGGCTTGCAGTCTGGCCTGATCGCTGCGACGGCCGGCGGTGCCTCTGGGCGCGCCGGCTTGCGGATGGGCGAGAATCAACGTGAAGCGCTGCCCGAAGTTGATCTGCAGCGCCTTGCGGTACGGGCAGGGCCCGGAATATCAGCAATCGACTTTCTGGAGGTGGATTTCATGCCCGTGATCGTGGTGGCCAACCCCAAGGGCGGCGTCGGCAAGAGCACGCTGGCCACCAACATCGCGGGCTGGCTGGCGCACCAAGGCCATGCGGTGATGCTCGGCGACATCGATCGCCAGCAAAGCGCGCGCCAGTGGCTGGCTTTGCGCCCCCCTCAGGCGCCCGCTATCCGGGGCTGGGACCTGGTGGACGATGATTTGGTGCGGCCGCCCAAGGGAACGACCCACTTGGTGCTTGACACGCCCGCTGGCCTGCGGGGCAAGCGGCTGGATTCAGTGATGAAGATCGCCGACCGATTGCTGGTTCCGCTCCAGCCCAGCCCTTTCGACATCGCGGCCACCCACGCCTTTCTGGCTGAGTTGCGGGGCCATCGGCGTGCTGACCGGGTGGTGTTGGGTCTGGTGGCGGTTCGGGTCAAGGAACACACCCACGCCACCGATCACCTCAACGAATTTCTGACAGCGCTCGGTCAGCCGGCCATCACCGGGCTGCGCGATACCCAGAATTACCTGCATCTGGCCGCGCGTGGCCTGACGCTGTGGGATGTCGCCGCCGGCAGGGTTGAGCGCGATCTGTTGCAATGGCAGCCCCTGATCAACTGGCTTGAGACATGACCGACTCCACTGAAACGACCGACAACACCGTCCACTTCGCCACGCTGGCTTCGCTGCAGGACCGTGTCGGCGAACACTTGGCCACCAGCCCCTGGATGCTGATCGACCAGGCCCGCATCGACTTGTTCGCCCAGGCCACCGGCGACCACCAGTGGATCCACGTCGATCCGGTGCGTGCCGCCAGCGGGCCTTTCGGCACCACCATCGCCCATGGTTTTCTCACGCTGTCGCTGCTGCCGCAGTTGGCCGAGAAAGCGATCCAGGTCGACGACGTGAAGATGGGCATCAACTACGGTCTGAACCGCGTGCGCTTCATGGCGCCGGTGCCCTCTGGCAGCCGCTTGCGTGGCCAGATCCGGCTCAAGGCCTTCGAGCCCATCGAGGGCGGTGCCCAGGTGACGATGGAAGTCAGCATTGAGCGCGAGGGCACGGCCAAGCCGGTGTGTGTGGCCGAGACGGTGTCGCGACGATTCACCTGACGCGCAGCGCCAGGGCCACCGGGAGGAGCCGAACGCGATGAAAGTGCTGCTGGTCGATGATCATCCGCTGATCCTGTCGGCGCTGCAGACCATGATCCATCGCCTCGACCCGGCCATTGTGGTGCTCAGCGCCGAGAACGCTGCCGACGCCTTTGCGCTGTTGGCGCAGCACACCGATGTCGAACTGGTGTTGCTGGACCTGGAATTGGGCGACGAGGTGGACGGTTTCACGGTGCTGGCCGAGATGCGCCAGCGTCACCCGGCGCTGCCGGTCGTGGTGTTGTCTGCGGCCGAGCGCCTGACCGACATGGTGCGTGCGGTGGACATGGGCGCGATGGGTTTTCTGCCCAAACGCAGCCCGCTCAAGGACTTGTTCGACGCGCTGGCGCTGGTGGTGTCGGGCGGCGTCTACATCCCGCAGGCCTTGCTCGGTGCCACCAGGGCGCCTGCTGGCATGCCGGCCAACGCGGCGATCGATGTCGCCGAAGCCGCGCCCGGGCCAGACGCCGGCATGGCCGGCCGCACAGCGCCGGCCGGTCCCCTGGCACTGTTGCGACCGATGGCCGAGCCGCGGCCGATCGCAGCCGTCCCGCCGGTCGAAGCGGGCGCGCTGCTCAACACAGCCGAGCTTGGCCTGACCCGGCGCCAGACCGAGGTGCTGGCATGGCTGCTCAAGGGTCTGCCCAACAAGCTGATCGCGCGCGAGTTAAACCTCTCAGTCGATACGGTCAAAGACCATGTCGCGGCCGTGCTGCGCGCGCTGGGCGTGGGTTCGCGCACCCAGGCGGTGCTGCTGGTCAGCCGCATGAAGCAGCAAGTCCCAGACGCAGGCGCAAGCGACGCAAAGCGTTGAACGGCACTGGCCTTGTCAAGATGGCCCGGCTTGGTCTGCAGCCCGCGCTTCGTCGCCCAAACCAGGCGCTCGCACCACCGTGACGCTGCAGGCTGATTGCGCAAGCACCTGCGACGACACGCTGCCGAGCAAGCGCCTGAAGGTCGATGTCTCGCGCGCACCCAGCACCAGGTGGTCGACCTGGTTGCGCTTCGCGAAGTCGACCAGGGCCGATGCGGCGTCGCTGGCCTCAAGCACATGAAAGGTCAGCCGCCCCTCGTCGAGATTGAGCGCCTTGCTGATCGGTCTGGCCCAGTGTTTGAGGGCGACCAGCTGTTTGACATGCAGGCTGCGACCTTGGGGGTCGACCAACTCGTCCATGCCGATGCGGTTGATCTTCATCACGCTGACGCAGGCCAGCCTCGCGCCGGGCTCGGTCAGCACGATGCGCCTGACGGTCTCGCGCTGCTGCTGCAGCAACTCGGTGCTGGCCTTGTCGATGTCGACTGCCACCATGACAATCGGGCTGCGGTTCAGCTGCTCGGCGACCTTGCGGCGCTCGGCGCCAGGCTCGGCACCCAAGGCGAAGAACCAGCGTTTGAAGGTCTTGATCGCACCGTTTCGCTGCAATTTTTCGGCGCGCCGGGTCAGCGCGATTTGACCCGGGTGCTGCAGGTCGAGTGCCAGCTGGCCGGCGGTCTGGTAGCGGCGCTCGGGGTCGACCTCCAGGCATTTGAGGATCACCTCCTGCAGCCAGGGGGGGCAGTCGCGGCGCAGCGTGCGTGGCGGCACCGGGTCGATGTAGAGCCGCCGACGCAGGCCGCGCACGCTCTCGGGTTGGCCGAAGGGCCGCTCGCCGGTCGTGAAGTGGTAGAGCATCACACCCAGCGCAAACAGGTCGCTGCGTGGGTCGTTGCGGATGAACTGCACCTGCTCGGGCGACATGTAGGGCCCGGTGCCCATCGGCAGCGTGAACTCTTCGTCGAGCAGATCGGGCAGAAAGTCGTGGCGCGACAGGCCGAAATCGACCATCACCGCGCTGCCGTCGGGCCGGAACATGATGTTGCTGGGCTTGACGTCGAGATGCACCAGATGCTGGCGGTGCAAGTCGTGCAGCGCGGTGGCCACACGCGAGCCGATCTCAATCACCTCGTCGAGAGCCAGCGGCGCTTGGTCCAGCCGCGCGCGCAGCGACATGCCCTCGATGTGCTCCATCACGATGTAGGGCTGGCGCGTGAAATCGCCCTTGGCGATGAATTTTGGGCAATGGGGCCCGGCGAGCATCGGCATGATCATCTGCTCGACCTCGAAGCCGACGATCGTGGCCGGGTCTTCGCCGCCCTTGATGCGCGGCACCTTCATGATCAACGGCAAGCGCGAATCACCGGCGTGGTTGACTTCGCTGATGCGCCACAGATGCGCCATGCCGCCGACATGGAGTTTTTCTTCGAGCCGGAAGCGGTCGATCACCGTGCCCGGGGCCAGTTGGCTGGGCGCGTACTGACCGCTGCTGGCGTAGCCCAGGGTGTTGCTGTAGAGCTTGGAATCCACCGTTCACTGCCCTTGTCCGAGCCGACTGGCCAGGCGTTGAGGCAGGTCGGCGGCGAGGATTTTGGCAGCTGCGCTGGCGTGGTCGTAAGGCACACGGTGGTAGGTCAGCAAGCGCTGGTCCTCGTCGAGCAAGGCGTAGCAGGCAGCGGGGTTGCCGTCGCGCGGCTGACCTGCCGAGCCCGGGATCACCAGCCATTGCCGGTGCGGCGGCACTGGAATCGCCACACCCGGGGTTGGAATGAAGTCGCCTGCCTTGCCCTTGCTCGAGACATGGAACAGCCTGGGTTCGTGCATGTGGCCGCAGAAGGTGTAGCAGCAATCGGTGGCCTGCAGGCTGCGCACGGCGTCGGACCGGCTGGCGATGTACTCCCAAGCCCCGGGTGCCCAGGCATTGGCGTGGGCGTAGAACTGGTCGCCTTGGCGCTGTGTCAGCGGCAGGCTGGCGAGAAAATCGAGTTGGCTGGCGTCGAGCTGGGCTCTCGTCCAATCGACCACGTAGCGTGCTTCGGGCCGCATTTGCGGCCCCGCACCGCGCACCACGGCCTGGTCATGGTTACCGAGCACGGCGATCGCGCCCTTGCGGACCATGTCGCGCACCTGGTCCACCACCCAGGTCGGATCCGCTCCATAGCCGACGAAGTCGCCCAGCAGTACCCAGCGCTCCGCGCCTTGGTCGCGGGCATGGTCGAACACGGCTTCGACCGCTTCGCGGTTGGCATGCAGGTCGGTGATGAAGGCGCATTTCATGGGCGACAGGAGCAGTTGTCACC
>CALQBT020000092.1 GCA_943328885.2 Bordetella parapertussis
CAGCGCATCAAGGCCTTGCCCGACGCGCCGACACTGGCCGAACAAGGACTCAAGGGCTTCGAGGTGATGGTCTGGCATGGTGTCTACGCACCCAAGGGAACACCCAAGGAGGCGACCGAGAAGTTCAACGCCGCGCTGCGAGTGGCTTTGAAGGATCCGATGGTGATGAGCCGCATGGCTGAGCTCGGTGCCGAGATCGTGCCCGACGCCAAGCTCACGCCCGAGGGCCTTCGCAGCTGGCTCAAGCAGGAGACCGAGCGCTGGGGCCCGGTGATCCGCTCAGCGGGGGTGTACGCCGATTGAGGTCCGGGCATCGAGCCGATGGCTGGGCGCTGTCAACTAGTTCCGGATCTCCAGACTGGATTGAACAGCCTGCTTCAAATTCGGGTTAAAGTTTTCCCAAGGGGTATGTCAGGCAGTTTGCAGCGCTGTCCATTCCGAGCCCCTCGTCGCCCACCAAGGATCCATGCATGCCCTCCCACCCGCCGTCCGCAACGGATCATGCACTTCGGGCAAAGACCCAGCTTGACGATCCTGGCCGTCGCGCTTGGCTGAACCGCGGTGCGGCGGCGGTGACGCCGGTCATTGCCAGCCTGGCTAGCGCGCCGGTGCATGCGGCGGGTACCTGCGTCTTGCCTTCGGGCTTTGTCTCGGCCATCACCTTTGCCAGCCGGCATCCGGGTGCTTCGGTATGTGTTGTCGAAGGTCCCAATTACTGGCACAGCAATGCGTCAGTCAGTGGTGTCTGGCCTGCCGGCACCAACACGGCGTTTTTCACCGCAGTTTTCAGTGTCTCTGAGGGTGTCGAATCAGGCATCGTCAACGCCACCACGCTAGACGCTGTCTTGGGCGGAGGTTTTTCGCTGCTGGCGAAATATTGCATCGCTGCTTATCTGAACGCCAGCGCCGGAACCCTCGGATTCCCGCTGACGACTGCGCATGCCATTGCGATCTACAAGTCCTACCACGGGGGGCCTTTCAGCAGCCTGCTGTTGCCAAGCTGGACCGAGGCGCAGACACTGGCTTGGCTCCAAGTCCTGATGACTTGACGGCTTCACCAGGCGCCGAGACTGGCAAGGCGATGGGACTGCTGAGCGTGGCCGCGCATTATCTGGTCGCCCCCGGCGTTCGATGGCACCGTCTCGACGACGAGGTGGTGGTGTACCTGTGCGAACGGTTTGAAACCCATCTGATCGACGATGCCGGTGGACAACTGCTGCAAGCGGTCGAGCAGATGCAGTGTGCGGCCTTGCGCTGTTCGGCATCGTCGCTCTACGCTTGGTTGTCCAGCGATGCCATGCTGGACTGCTTGTCACCGCTTGAATCCGACGCCGTCCTGCTGCCTCGGCTGGCCCAGCTGGTTCAGGTGGGCGTCCTGATCAGCTTCGCGTGCTGACGCTTTCCTCGCTGCCGGTCGATGAGCTGGCGCGTCGTCTGCACGGCCCGGGGCTTCGTCTGCGCACCGGCCCATTGGTGTTTTGCATCCGCTCGCGGGTATCGCAGGTGCGGGAGGGTTTGCGGGCGCTCTACGGTGCCCACCTGGTGGCAGAGCAAGGTGTTTTCGCCGATTTCGATGTTTCGGTGAATCACGCTGCCGGTTGGCGCCGGTGGCTACGGCCCAAGCTGTTCTTTGGGATTGATGGTGGCAGCACGTTTGCGCCGCTGCCCGGCGACCAGGGCGTGCCAATGCTTGAGTGGGGCCTGAACTGGTGTATCGCAGGAAACTGTCATCAGTATTTGATGCTGCACGCGGCAGTGCTGGAGCGCAACGGCCGTGCGCTGGTGATGCCGGCGCCATCGGGTTCAGGCAAGAGCACCTTGTGCGCGGCTTTGTTGGTCCGCGGCTGGCGTCTGCTGTCCGACGAGTTGGCCATCATCGAGCCGGCCACCGGCCTGCTGTTGCCGATGCCTCGGGCGGTGAGTCTGAAAAACGCCTCGATCGAGGTGCTGCAGCGCTTTGCCGGTGAGTCGCTGCAGTTTGGCTCGGTGGTCAGCGACACCGTCAAGGGCCGGGTTGCGCACTTTGCGCCACCGCTTGATTCGGTGCAGCGCGCTGCCGAGCGGGTGGCGCCGGCTTGGATCGTCTTTCCCCGCTTTCAGCTTGGTGTGACGTCGCTGATGGACCCGATGACCCGGGGCCGGGCGCTGATGCGCCTGATCGAAAACGCCTTCAACTACAACGTGCATCTGGACATCGGTTTCAATGCGCTGACCAGGGTGGTGCAATCCAGCAACTGCTGCCAGTATCACTACAGCGATCTCGACCAGGCGGTGGCTTTTTTCGATCGCTGGTCGCGCACCGCACCTGAGCTGCCGCAATGACGTTGGCCAGGCGCGCAGAGGCAAAAGACTGGGCTTGTTGGGCGCTGGCCCACAGCCAACGCTTGCCCACGCTGTCAGCGGCGCAGTGGGAGCCGGTCATCCACCAGGCGCGCCGCGCCGATGTGCTGGCCCGGCTGGCAGCAGGTCTGGCCGATGCGTGCCAGCTGCAGGCCGTGCCTAGCGGCCCCCGCGAGCACCTGGTGTCTGCCTTGCAGGTGGCGCGGACCCAGCAGGCCGAGGTGCGGCGCGAGGCGGGTCTGATCGCCCAGGCCTTGGCCCACCTGGACATTCCTGTCGTGCTGCTCAAGGGGGCTGCCTATGTGCTGGCCGGCTTGCCGGCGATGCAAGGGCGTTTGTTCTCCGACATCGACATCCTGGTGCCGCAGCGCTCGTTGCAAGCTGTCGAGGGCGCTTTGATGCTGGGCGGCTGGCTCGGCACACACCACAATGCCTACGACCAACGCTATTACCGCGAGTGGATGCACGAGTTGCCACCGATGCAGCATGTGCGACGCGGGACGACGCTGGACGTGCACCACAACATCCTGCCGCTGACCGTGCGCCAGCCGCCCGACGCGGCCCTGCTGCTGGCGCAAGCCGATGCGCTGCCTGGTGGCGCTGGCCTGCAGACGCTGGGTCCGGCCGACATGGCGCTGCACAGCATGGCCCACCTGTTCCACAACGACGATCTCAGCCATGGGCTGCGTGATCTCTCGGACTTGGATCTGCTGCTGCGCCACCGGGCTGCCGAACCGGGCTTCTGGTCGCTGTTGTTGGCCCGATCCTCGGTGCTCCACCTGCAGCGGCCGCTGGCTTATGGTCTGTGGGCCAGCTGGCAACTGTTGGGCACGCCGGTGCCTGTCGAGGTACAGGCCCAAGCCCAGCGCCATGCTGCGCTCGGCTGGGGCGGCGCGCCGATGCGCTGGCTGTGGCGGCGGGCGCTGCGCAGTCCGCATCAGGCGGCTGGCCTGCCAGGCCGGGCCTTGGCCGACGCTGCGCTATACCTGCGAGCGCATTGGTTGCGCATGCCGCCAGGCCTGCTGGCTCGGCACTTGACGGTCAAGGCCTTGAAACGTCTGTCTGGCGAGAAGGCAAACTGAATCCGCGCCCTGGTTTCAAGCGCTCAGGCCTTGCAACTGGACCAGCTCGGGTTCGCTGAAGCCCGCGGCCCGCCGTGCCGCCAGGTTGAACGGCGGACGCAGCCTTGGCGCCAGGTAGCGCGCCACCAGCTGCGGGTAGGTCGCCTCGGCATCCAGCCCTTCGCGTGCGCACAGCCAGCGATACCAGCGGTTGCCGATCGCGACATGACCGATCTCGTCGCGCAGGATGATGTCGAGGATCTCGACCGCGCGATGGTCGCCTGCGCGGCCGAGCTTGGCCTGGATCGGTGGCGTCGCGTCTAGGCCGCGGGCTTCCAGCGTTCGTGGCACCAGCGCCATGCGCGCAACGATGTCGCCCGCCGTGGCCTCGGTCATCTGCCACAGCCCGTCGTGGCCGTCGAAGTCGCCGTAGTCATGGCCCAGCGTCTGCAGATGCCCGCGCAGCAGCGTGAAGTGCAGGGCTTCCTCGGCAGCGACCTGCAGCCAGTCGAGGTAATAGTCTTCGGGCATGCCGGCAAAGCGCCAGACCGCGTCGAGCGCCAGGTTGATCGCGTTGAACTCGATGTGGCAGATCGAGTGAATCAGCGCGGCCCGACCGCTCAGCGTGAATGGCGACCGCCTCGGTACCTGGCTTGCTGCGACCAGTCGGGGTAGGCTCGGGCGGCCTGGCAGGCCGTGCGGTTCAGCGATCTCGCCGCGCGTGTCGAGCTTGACCTGGCCGCCGCGCACCACCGCCAGCAACTCGCGGGTTTTCGAGGCTTTGGCGGCCGGGTCTTGGAGCTCGAGCAAGGCCAGCGCGCAGGGTCTGAGGGACATCCCTAGAATCATAGACCGCAACCTGCAGAGATCTCACCATGGCCATCTACCAACTCGAAAACGACGTGCCCGATATCCATCCCTCGGCCTGGGTCGCCGACAGCGCCCAGGTGATGGGTCGGGTGATCCTGGCCGAGAACGCCAGCGTCTGGTACGGCGCGGTGCTGCGAGGCGACAACGACTTGATCAGCATCGGGCGCAACAGCAATGTGCAGGACGGCAGCGTGCTGCATACCGACCACGGTTGTCCGCTGGTCCTGGGGGAAGGCGTGACCATCGGCCACCAGGTGATGCTGCACGGCTGCAGCATCGGCGACGCATCGTTGGTGGGGATCCAGAGCGTGATCCTCAACGGCGCGAGGATCGGCCGCAACTCGATCGTCGGCGCTGGGTCGATTGTCACCACGGACAAGCAGTTCCCCGACGGTGTGCTGATCATGGGCGCACCGGCCAAGGTGGTGCGCGAGCTCACCGCCGAGCAGATCGAGCGCTTGCAGGCTGGCGCGCTGCACTACGTGGCGCAGCAGCGCCGCCACGCCACCTTGCTCAAACGAATCGACTGACCGTGGACCAGTTGCACAAGTTCTTGTTCGAGGGGCTGCCTGTGCGCGGCATGCTGGTTCGCCTGGGCCCGAGCTGGCGTGAGCTGCTGTCGCGCCGGGTCAGCGTCAGCGATGGTGGCCACGCCTTCGCGCCGCCCGTGCGCGCGCTGCTCGGCGAGATGGCCGTGGCCGGCTTGCTGATGCAGGGCAACCTGAAGTTCAACGGGGCGTTGATCCTGCAACTGCAGGGTGACGGTCCGGTCAAGCTGGCGGTGGCTGAGACCCAGCCCGACCTGAGTTTCCGCGTGACGGCCAAGGTGGTGGGCGAGGTGGCGGCCGACGCCAGGCTGGAAGCCATGCTCAACCTGCACGGACAAGGCCGCTGCGCGATCACGCTCGATCCGCTGGACCGCTTGCCGGGCCAGCAGCCTTACCAGGGCGTGGTCCCGCTGCATGGCGACCTAGGCGAGCCGCTGCAAAAACTCAGCGAGGTACTCGAGCACTACATGCTGCAGTCCGAACAGCTCGACACCCGCCTGGTGTTGGCAGCTGATGACTCGGTGGCCGCGGGTCTGCTGATCCAGCGCCTGCCGATCTCGGGCGGCGCGAACCTTGCGGGCCAGGTTCTGGTCAGTGCCGACGAGGACCAGATCGGCCGCAATGAGGATTTCAACCGCATCGCGATGCTGGTCGCGACCTTGACGCCTCAGGAGTTGCTGACGCTGCAACCCGAGCAGCTGATGCACCGGCTGTTCTGGCAGGAAACGCTGCGCGTGTTCGAGCCTCAGCAGCCCCGATTTGCCTGCCGCTGTTCGCGCGAACGCGTTGCGAACATGCTGCGCGGCCTGGGTGCCCAGGAGATCGAGTCGCTGATCGAGGAGCGTGGCGAGGCCGAAGTCGCTTGCGATTTCTGCGGCGAGACCTATCGTTTCGACCCGGTGGACGCGGGCGAACTTTTCGCCGCGGTTCAGGCATCGACTTCAAGCCGGCTGCACTGAAACCGAGGCGACGCCGGCTCAGTCGCTGAGCGGCGAAGATTCCGTGCGCGGCAGGGTCAAGCCTTTGGCCGTGTAGATCCGCCCAGCAGGCGTGGCGCCAGGCAGCAGCACATCGATGGCCCGATCGAGCGCAGCGGTGGCACGCGCCAGAGACTCGCGCTGACGTGCGAGTTGGGCGCTGGCGCGCGACAGGCGAAGCCGCATCGGCTCAGGAACGCCGCCATGGCGGGCCGCATGGATGAAGCACGCCACCGCTGCTGCCAAGGCTTGATGCAACTCGCAGGACTGGTGCTCGATCGCCGGGATGTCGCGCTCGCGCAGCGAATCGGTCAATGCGTCAAGCCGCTGCTCGACGCTGGTGACCAGCGGTTCGAGTGCGGTCTGGGCGCGATGGTCTGCGCTGTCTTGGAACGATTGCATACCGGCGCTGCCTGGCGGGATCAACGTCGGTCGGCGGTGCCCATCAGTTCCTGGGCGTTGGCGATCAGCTTGTCGGCGATGGCCTGCGGGTTGATCTGGAACTTGCCGTCGCGGATGGCCTCGCTGATGCGCTGCACCTTGGCGGTGTCGAAGACGCTGTCGCTGCCAGCGGCGGCGAGTTGGGCTGCGGTGGACGACAAATCGACCTGCGCACTGGCTTGGGTCGGGTTGCCGCCGGCCGCGCCCGTGGCGGCGCCTGGCTTGCGTTCCCCGGCGGCGGCCGGGTTGGGAATGTTTTCGAGCTGACCGATCTTCATGATGGACTCCAGCAGCTTGGGTCTTGTGAGACCCGACCTATGAGACATGCAAAGGGTATCGGCCTGGCCTGCCAGGACTTGAGGCCGTTGTCGCCGGATTGTCTCGCGCCAGCGCCGGCCGCTTGGCTTCGGGGCTGCGCCTGACGCGGGCGGGCGCTCACAGTGTCAGCTCGATCCGACGCTGGCCGGCGGCCACGCCGGTGACGATGCGCCCGCCCTCGGTGCGCGCCCTGGCGCTCTGGCCCTCCAGGCCTGGACCTAGCGCCAGACCTTCGCTGGAGACCGAGTAGCCCGGGCCGGCGGCGACGATGCGCACGGTGTCGCCGGCATTGAAGCAGTGTCGGGCTTTCAGGTCTTGGCCGCGCAAGGCTTCGCCCGAGGCCAGGCCACGCGTCAGCGTACGGCCCAGTGCGCCGTCCGGCGAGTCGATGGCTGGATCGGCGCGTTCGGCGAGGTCGACCTCGCGCTGCAGCAGGTGACGGGCCTCGAGCACCGTGCCGGCCGGCAGCGCCGTGCTCGCCACCAGGGACTGTGCCCACCACTGCACCGTGACCGGCAGGCTGATCTGCCACCGTTTGGCTCCCTCGACGCAGCGCAGACCGACCCGGCTTCGACCCAGCGGCCGCAGTCCGGCTGGCAGGTAAGGCTCTATTTTCTGGCACGGCGCGAGCTTGAGGGCCGGATCGATGCGGCCCAGCAGCACCTCGATGCGCGCTGCCTGCGCGCTGCCATCCGAGGCGCTGATGGCGGAGTCCCGCAGCAGGCGCTTGATCTCGACGACCAGTGTTTGCGGCAGGATGGCGGGCGCACCGGCCATGGTCTGGGACTGCGCTGCTGGCCAGGCCAAGCAGGCCATCGCGGTGGCCTGCCAGCGCTGGCGCCAAACAGGGCGTGCCTGCGGCCCAGGTTTGGCAAGGCCTGGCGGGTGTTGATGGGTCGACGGGTTCACGGGTTGAATGCTCAGGCCTGGGCGCGACCGGCGTTGATCCGAAATGCAGGGCATTGCGCTTGTTTTTCGCGCTCATGCCGCGCCGCAGCCTGTCCACAATGACCTCAAGCGACCCAGTTTTTGGGGTGCTAGGGGGTGCGAATGCGTGGCCTGAGTGAAGCGATTGATTTCCAGTCACAAGCGCTGGTGTTGCGGGCCGAGCGCCAGCGCCTGATGGCCAGCAACATCGCCAATGCCGACACGCCGGGCTACCAGGCGCGTGAGATGGATTTTGCCAACGCGCTGCGCCAGGCGACCCGTTGCCAACGCGACGCTTCGGGCTGCACCGACAACGTTGCCGATCGAGCCAGCGCGCTCTCGGCACAACAAGGGGCCGGATTTGCCGATCGACCCGATCTGCTGTATGCGCGCCACAGTCAGGACTCGATCGACCGCAACACGGTCGACCTCGACCGCGAGCGCGCCAGCTTTGTCGACAACAGCGTGAAGTACGAGGCCACGCTGCGCTTCATCAATGCAGGCCTGCGCTCGATGTTCGACGCGATGAAGAGTCCGAGCCAAGGTTGATGATGGTTTCTGACCGTGTTGACGCCGCACCTGGCAAGCCCCTAGCAGGAGAAATTGCATGAGCATGTTCAGGATCTTCGATGTCTCGGGCAGTGCGGCCAGCGCGCAGACCCAACGTCTGAACGTTGTGGCGAGCAACCTTGCCAATGCCGACACCGTGGCCGGACCCGATGCCCAGGCCTACAAGGCACGTCAGGTGATTTTTCAGACCTTGATGATGGGTGAAGCCACGTCAGCCGGGGTGCAGGTCAGTCAGGTCACCGAAGACAGCAGCGTCGGTCGATCGGTTTTCAGTCCGCATCATCCTGCCGCGGATGAAAAAGGTTATGTGACCTACAGCAATGTCAACCCGGTCGATGAGATGGTCAACATGATCTCGGCATCACGTTCATACCAG
>CALQBT020000093.1 GCA_943328885.2 Bordetella parapertussis
ACGCCGCCCACGGTACTGCTGCCAAGGCTCAGCGCTTCGGTGCTCGACAGCGTCAGGCTCCCCGCGCTGTTGACCTGCCCCAGGGTCAGTGAGCTGCCCGTGGTGATCGACACGACCCCGCCGCTGGCCGATACCGGGCCGGTGAATCGGTTGTCCGCATGGCCCAAATCGATCTTGCCCAGGTCCGCGGTGAAAGAGCTGCTGCCAGCTATCAGCATGGCGTCCGATTGCGCGATGTCGCCACCGCTGCTGGCCAGACTCAGTGCGCCACCCACGGTGCTGCGGCCCAGCGTCATGGTGCCCGTGCTCGTCAGGGACAGGGCGCCGCTGGTGGTGATCGCGCCTACGACCAGGGCGTTGTCATCGGTGATGCTGACCGAGCTGCCAAGCGCTGTCAGCGAGGCTTTGAAATCATTGCCTGCCCGGTCAGACCCGGAGACGCCGGTGTGGATGCCGGCAAAGTTCAGATTGATGCTGCCAGTGCCCGCTTCGAGGCTGGCGGCGCCCGTGACGGCGAGCGCCCCGCTCTGGCTGATCGGGCCATTGCCACTGACGACGGTCAGGACGCCGCCCACGGCGCTGGTGCCGAAGTTCAGCGCGCCGGCAGTGGTCAGGGTCAGGCTGCCGCCGACTTGGATCTGGACCTCGACCAGGCCATCGGTTTCGCGCAGGTAGCTGTCACCCTGGGAAGACTGCAAGGCCAGGCGGTCGGCCGCAATGACCAGCGGTGTGGTGGCACTGCCCACGCCCTGGCCAGCGCTCAGGTTCACCTGGGGTGCCGATACCGTGTTTCCCGCCTGCGTCAGGATCTGCCCGCTGGTCGCGCGCATCGTCACCGATTGGCTGGCGTGGATCGTCATGCCAGCAGCCAAGACCAGGTCAGGGTGGCCGATGGAGCTGTCGAGCACCAGGTCCACGCCGGCGACATCGATCGCGCCGAAACCGCTGCCACCGGCGTTCACCTGGGCCTGCAGGCCTTGCGCTGAGCCCAGGCCCGAGGCCGTGTAGCTCACGCCGTCACCCAGCCACATCCCTGACGCAAAGTTCACCGCCCCGCCGTTGATCTCCAGATCGCCATAGTGACCCGCGCCGTCCTGTCCGTAGCGCAGGCCGTTGTTGAAGGTCACACTGTGGGCACCGGTGACCACCAGCTTCGCGCCCCTGAGCAGCACGACCTGGTCGTTGAACACCACGTCGCCGGTCGCGTTGATCACCACGTCGCCGGCCATGTAGACGCGCTCACCGAACACCACGTTCTGGGCCTGCGCAATGTGCAGGCCTTCCAGTTCGGCGAGGCTGGTCACCGTCAGCGCAAAGCCGCCGCCAAAGCCTTCGTAATCCTCCAGCCCCGAGCGTGCCACCGTCAGGATGTCGCCTTGTTGGTAGCCGCCGCCCAGCGAGTGAATCACCACGTTGGTGACCACGCCACCGGTCACGGTGAAGGTCGCCGTCGCGCCGCTGCCCGAGCCGCCGAGCAGGTTGACGTCGGCGAAGCTGCCGCTCTGCAAGCCCGTGCCATCGGCATTGCGGTAGGCCGCGCCGCCGACAAAGCTGAACGCGCCCACACCGCTGCCGATGCGTCCGCTCAGCGTCACATTGCCGCCGATGGCGTCGAGCGTGAGCACATCGTTCGCGCCTAAGCCGCCATTCAGGCGCCCGCTCACGGTGAGGTCACCTGCCACCGCGGCCACACCGTCCTGTGCGGTCGTGCCGGCCGACAAGCTGGCCGCGCCCTCGACCCGCACGCTGTCGTCGATCAACAGATCATTGCTCATCGCCAGCACCGTGCCATCGGCCAGCACCGTGGTGTTGCCCGGACCGTAGATCACCAGGTTCTTGCCCTTGACCGTGCCCGCCACGTCGATCTTGCCGCCCGCGCCTTGGGCCTGGATCACCAAGGGCACGGACAAGGTCAGCGGCGGGCTGCCGGTGCCGCCCATCGCGATCGGGTTGGAGCCGCCTTGCGAGCCGATCACCAAGGCCGGGATCCCACTCACGCTGCTGGGGTCCAGGCTCAGGCCACCGGCACTGCCAGCGCCGCCCAG
Organism: Bordetella parapertussis; assembly: GCA_943328885.2. Taxonomy (GTDB): domain Bacteria; phylum Pseudomonadota; class Gammaproteobacteria; order Burkholderiales; family Burkholderiaceae_C; genus Pseudaquabacterium; species Pseudaquabacterium parapertussis_A. Next base: position 2,046 of record CALQBT020000093.1, read on the forward strand.
CGAGATCGCAACGCCGGCCGGCGGCGAAACCTGCAGGCCTGAGCCTGCGGACGCGAACTGGTTCAGGTCGACCGCTTTGCCGTCGGTCGGGATGGCGATGGTCACCGACTGGATCACCTGGACCTTGCCGGACTTGTCGACCAGCGCGGCGCTGACACTCACATTGGTGCCGGTGCCCGCGAGCTTGATCGACTGCAGCGTGATGCTGTCGCTGACGTTCAGCACCAGCTTGCTGGCGTCCTTGACGATCAGGTCGGCATCGAGGGTCAGCCGCGTCGCCACGATGCGCAGCTTCGTGTCGCCCACGTCTATCGCCGCACCGGCGGTGGCGCCAACCAGACGCACCACGTCGCCCTGGATCACCAACTCGCCCAGACCCGCGTCCCAGGTGGCTTTCTCCACACCGCTGATCAACTGCCCATTGCTCAGCGTGATCACGTTCTGCGTGCTGGACTTGCTCAATGGCTTGAGCTGAACTGTCAGCGAGTCGTCGCCCAAGTTGTTCTGCGCGTCGTTGTTCAGGTCGAGCGCGAACACCGCGTTGGGGTTGGTCGACGTGCTGTTGCCCAAGTTCAGAACGATGCGGTCGGCGCCTGCGGAGGCCGTCAGCACCAGCGCTGAATCAGACAATCGGGCGATCGTCAGTTCGTCGTCCAGTGGGGTCAGCCGTACATCGTCGAGTGCGCTGCGGCCCAGGCGCATCCCATTGCCGCCGATACCCAGAATCTCGAAATTGCCGCCGTTGTAAGAGGCCTTCACCGCTGTGGCCTGCGTCACCACCAAGGGCGCGGTGCGCACCGTTTGGTTGACGCTATCGCTGACCGTGACCGTCAAGCCGCCCTTGACGACGCCCTTGTCCGACGCATAGGTCAGGTTGCCGGCATTGGCCAGGAAGGTGGACAGAGCGCTGAGCTTGCCGGTGATCGTCATCGTCAAGCCACCAACGGCTGGCGCCACGGTCAATCCCGCTTCCGTTGCGGCCAAGGTGTTGACCGCCAGCGCACCGCGCTCGACAGCCAGCGTCACCGACAGCGTGCGAGTCGACTGGCCGCTGGCCAGATCGTTGTTGTCGGCGTCGTACAAGGACCCCTGCGTCAGCACGATATTGGCCGATTTGTCCGTCGACACCGCGAACTGCTCGGGCAGTATCAGATTGGGCGCCGCAGCGTTCGCCGGCACATCGAAGGTCATGATCGGCTTGCCCGCAGCCAGCGCCACGACCTGCTGGGTCAGCGAATTGAACCAAGCCGCTTTCCAGTCGGTCCCGCTGGCCAAGCCCAACTCGCCCTGGCCTGCGATCTTGACCCAACTCTGGCCCTTGTTGGTGCTCAGCCAGAGACCGCCCGAAGCGCCCGAGGCGACGCCGATCAGCGCATTGCCGTCGCTGGAGAACGTCACCTGCGCCGCCAACCCGAGCTTGCCCTGGACAGGGGTGATATCCCGCCAGGTCCAGTTGGTCAGCGTCGTGTCGGCGATGAACACCCGGCCATCGGCGGTTGATGCCAGCAGGCTCTTGCCGCTGGCATCGATGTCGACCGAAGACCAGTCGCCGTTGGTTACCGCCGCACGGGTGTTGTTGGCCCAGGCCAGGCTGTTGATGCGGGTGGCCGTGCCGTCACCCAGTTTCAGCTCTGCCAACTGCATGCCGGCTGCGCTGGTGCTGCGCAGCGTCGGGAATACCAGCTTGTAGTACTTGAACGACTGGCTGTTGGCAAAGCTCACCGTGTTGCTGGTCTGGCGCGTGGTCGTCATGCCGGTGTTGCCGCTGCTGACGGGGGTCCACTGCGTGCTGCCCCAAGCCAGCGGCGTGATCGAGCCGTACAGCACATAGCTGGTCGGGTCGCGGTCAGACGCGTCGCTGGCCGTGGTGAAGTCGATAGCGCGAACAACCACCGCATCGGCAGTCGTCAGCAGCAAGCCGCTGCCGGCCTTGTCCTTGTTGAGGTACTTGGTGTCCGACCTGCCATCCACCAGATTGGCCGCACCCTCGCTGCTGGCGCTGTTGCTGGAAGACGCCGAGACGGCAGTGATCGCGGTGCCGATCGACGCGGTGAACAAGGCGCCCGGGTCGGAGCCCGCGAACGAAGCGCCAGCAGCGGCGAGCAAGGTCTTGCCGTCGTCGCTGACCGTCACGGCATTCCAGTTGCTGTTGCCCAGCAGCGTGACCCAGTTGCCCATCGCGTCGCGCATGCGCATCGAACCCGGCGTGGTGACGGTTCGAGTGCCCCAATCGAAAACATTGTTGAAATATTTCTCCTGCTGCGAGGTCGGCTTGTCGGTCAACACCAGGCGGCCGTCGTTCAGGATCAACACGCCGGAGTAGTTGTCCGCAGGCGCCAGGCTCAGCGTCCAGGTCGCGCCAGCGTTGCGCGAAACTGCCAGGTCACCGCTGCCCGACATCGCCGCGATGCTTTGGCCGTCGGGCGAGATCGACACGGCGATATAGCTCTTGCCTGCGGGGACATTGGCAGCCTTCCAGCTCAGGCCTGCGTCGCTGGACAGGTAGATGCCCGCCTGGTTGGCATTGGACGCCACCGCGACCAGCAAATTGCCGTTCGCTGCCAGGGCGCTCCAGCTGAGCGCCGCGTCCGAGGTCAGCACGCGGTTGACCTGGGCCTGGGCCTGGCTGGTCAACCCACTTTGGGCGATCGACACGGTCAGCGTGCGCACATCCTCGGCGCCGGTGTAGCGGTAGAACACATTGCCGGCGCTGAAATAGCTGTTCAGGTTGGCCAGCGTGCCGGTGAAGGTGCGGGCGCTGTCCGAGCCCCCGACCGTCACGTTGTTGGCGCCGGCAGCGACGAAAACACCGTCGACAGCCGACAGCGTGACGGTGGCCATGGTCGCAGCGTCGCCGGCAAACGGCTGGCCGCTGAAGTTCAGTCTCGAATCGGCGCCCCGCACCGCGCTGTAACTCGGCGGTATCGACACCGTCGGCGCGCCAGGCAGCGGCCCGAAAGCGCCCAACATCGACGGCGGCAGCACGCCCGAGAAATCAAGATCCGACCCATCGCTGCCGGTTTCGATCAAGCTGTTGTTGCCAAGCTGGCCAGCGAAGACGTAGGTATCCACGCCATCCCCGCCCGAGAGCTTGTTGACCCCCAGCAACGCGTACAAGGTGTCCTTGCCCGCGTCGCCAGACAGTTGGTTGCTGCCCTGACCGCCAAACAAGATGTCGTTGCCAGCGCCGCCGGTCAAGCTGTCGTTGCCAGCGCCGGTCACGAAAGTCACCGACGCTGTGCTGATCGCCAGCGCCTGCAAATTGTTGTCGCCAAGCTTGTCGGTCGCGGTGCCACCCCCCATGCCCATCAGGATGGTGTCGTTGCCGTCGCCGCCGATCGCGTCGATCGTCACGGCGTTGAGCAGGTGCGAAGCGTCGAGCCTGTCGTCGCCGGCGCCCAGGTCGACCTTGACCTTCTTGACGCCGGTGAACTGTTGGTAGAAGCCGTCGAACTCGACGTCTACCACGCCAGTCGCCGTCGCTTTGCCGCTGAGGATCCAGCTCTCCGCGCTGTCGAGGGTGTCGAGGAAGCGCCTGTCGCCGGCTTGCGGGCCCGCGAACAGCGTCAGCGTGCCGCTGGCATCGACGCTGCCCAGCACCGGCTTGACCGTGGGGGCGAGGAAATTCATCGACCCCAGCGGGAGGCTGCCGAGTGAAATTTGCCCGCTGAAACTGGCCACCCAAAGGTCTAGCTTCCCCCAGAGGAAGGGGTTGAACGCGGCTGAAATTCTCAGGTCGAACAGATTGAGAGGCCCTCCCGGAAGGCCGGCAACCGGTCCCGGATACAACATCATCGCCAACACCTCGGAGGCCCGGATCCGGCCGTCGCCCAGGAAGGACACCCCCAGGACTTGGCCATTGGCGTCGCGCTTGACCGTGCCGCGCTTGATGTCGTTGAGGTCGGCGGTGATGTCGACGGAGATCGAGCCGCCCAGCCCTGCAGAAGCCGGTCCGATCGCAATGCCGCCGTACAGGCCTAGCGCGAGCGACAGGCCGAGCTCAGGCTTTTCCTGGCCGCCAGTGCCCGCCGCCGCCGCGCCGTTCTTGAAGACTGGCAAGGTCCAGTCATTGACATAGAAGCCGTCCAGCACATCGAGCGGATTGCCCGAAGACATGGCTTTCTGGATGCCAAAAGTGTCGAAGCCGAAAGACAGATCCACATTGGCCTTGACCGATCCCAGCGCGCCGATGGCGATCGAAATCCAAGCCAACGGCGGGAACGGGACCGGGATCTTCGCCAGCGTGATGTCGAAGCCGAAACTGAACTGCAGCAAAGGCAGCTCGTAGGTGAACAGCGTCGCGTTGCCGCCGCTGAAGACCTTGGCCCAGTTGCCGATGTCGGTCAGGTAAGGCATGAACTGCAGGCCGGAGCGCGCTGTTGCCGTGCCGGTCTTGCCGCCCGAGGCCATCGTGGTCAGGCTGGACACCTGGCTGAGCAGGCTGCTGCCCGCGCTGCCGGTCAGGGCCGTTGACTGTCCCGTGACAAAGCTCACGTTGGGCGTGCCCAGGTGATAGATGCTGCCGAGCGGCAGACCGGCGCCCGCGGATAGCAGCGTCCGCACCAGGTCGGGCATGTTCAGCGCAAACTGCACCGCATCCAGGAACGACCAGTCGAGTGCCGGCAGATGCTGGCTGGGCTGGGTGATCCTGACGGTTTCGTACACCGTGTCGATCAGGCCACGCAGCGTCGGGTCGCTGGATTTGCCCAAGGCCTCGCGGGCCGGATCGAGGACGATTGCCAGTCCGGGAATGGGCGTGATCAAGGTGGTGACGACGTTGCGGAACGGCTCGGCCACTGCGGCGACCTTACTGGCGATCGGCAGCAGGAAATCGACCACCGCTGAATGCATGTCCAGACGCAGGTTCTGGATCGAAATGTCCGGGAAAGCCACGGTCTTGTCGCCCAGATGCCAATTCCAGTCGAGCACAAAGTCGGCCATCAACTTCGGCAAACCGACTGCGGACAGCTCGACGCCGAGGCGCAGGTTGGACTGCACGCCAAAGTCAACGCTCAGCACGCTCTTGGGGTTGGACATCACTTGGTCGAGCGACAAGCGCCCGGCCGAGTCGCCTTTGAGGTCGATGTTGAGGTGCCCGACCAATCCGCTGCCCTGGAAACCCAGCTTGCTGAGATCGCTGTCTTCGTCGGTGACCGACGCTGTGAAGAAAAGCAGCTTGCCACTGCCGGAGAACGGCGTGACGACCGATGTGTCCTTTGGGTCGCCATCCAGGTAGGCGCTGATGTCCAGACCCAGCTCGGGCTTGGTCGGGTCCAGGTTGGTGCCCAGGAAGAAGCCCTTGCTCGCTGACAGGCCGATGCCGAAGTCGTAATGCCACTTCGCGTCGAGCGAGAAGCCACCCGCCACATCCAGTGCAAAGCCCGGAATGTCGAACGACAGCGGGATGTCGATGCCGGTGGCCAGGATCGTGCCGCCCAGGCTCATGTCGAAACGGATCGCGTCGACGCCGCTGGTCGGCAGGGCCATGCCGGGCGTCCAGGTGATCTGGCGCTGGCCCGTGACGCTGTAGAACGCGATGTCGACGTCGCCGATGTCGATGCCGGGGATGCTGTTGTGGTCCTGCAGGATGCCCAAGCCCAACTTGCCGCCGGACTTGTCGCTGCCAAAGGTGTCGAACAGGACCTGCCGAATCAGCTCGACAGGCTTGCCTGGACCGGCGAGCTTTTTGCGCAAATCCTGCAGCAAGCCGCCCCGCAAGCCGCTGATCATTTGGCCGGCATCGGCTAGGCCGCTGCCGATGAACGGAATGTTGCTGGCCAAGCTGCTCTGGAACAGGTCTTGCACCGCGCCCAGGCCCATGTCCACACCGTCGAGCACGATGGTCGGGTCGTAGAGCATCTGCAGCAACGCGTTCTTGCCGCTGCTGGCGAGGTCGAAGTCGGGTAGCTTGACCACCAGCGCCTGCGGGTCACCCGCCTGGCTCAGGCCTGCCAGCTGGCGCACCAAGGCCGCGAGCCCGTCGTCACCGAGGTCGGCATTGGTCTGCGCCTGCAGCGTGCCCAGGCGCAGCGACCGGCCGAGCACTGAAGCGGTCAGCGGCAGGCGCAAGTCGAATGCGCCGGTGACATCGAACACCGGCTTGCCTTGCACCAGCTTGATCTCCAGCGCCGCCGGCGCTGCGGTCGACGCCTTGCCGTCGGCGTCGAAGGCGACCGTGCCGCCTTCGACACCCAACTGCAGCGGACCGACGTTGAAGCTCAGGTTGATGTCCTTGGCCTGCACGTTCGCGGTCAGCGCCAAGCGGGTGCCCTTGCCACTGACGGCGTCGTAATCCTCCAGGCCGACCTTCAGCGCGTGGGTCGCGTCAGGCAGGCTCAGGCCCAAGCGCAGCTGCAAGTCGGCACCGAGGTCCAGCCTG
>CALQBT020000094.1 GCA_943328885.2 Bordetella parapertussis
ACCACGCCGCACGCATGAGTCGAGAGATCGGCGGCGCGCAGATCCACTTGAAGCGAGAGGATCTGAACCACACCGGCGCGCACAAGATCAACAACACCATCGGCCAGGCTTTGCTGGCCAAGCGCATGGGCAAGCCGCGCGTGATCGCCGAGACCGGTGCCGGTCAGCACGGCGTGGCCACTGCCACCATCTGTGCCCGTTACGGCATGGAATGCGTGGTCTACATGGGCAGCGCTGACGTGCTGCGGCAAAGCCCCAACGTCTACCGCATGCACCTGCTGGGCGCCAAGGTGGTACCGGTCGAGAGCGGCAGCAAGACGCTGAAGGACGCGCTCAACGAGGCCTTGCGCGACTGGGTGACGAACGTCGAGAACACTTTCTACATCATCGGCACGGTGGCCGGCCCGCATCCTTACCCGACGATAGTTCGCGACTTCCAGCGCGTGATCGGCGACGAGTGCCTGGTGCAGATGCCGGCACAGATCGGCCGCCAACCCGATGCGGTGATCGCCTGCGTCGGCGGTGGCAGCAACGCGATGGGCATCTTTTATCCGTATATTCAGCATGAAAATGTGCGCTTGATAGGCGTCGAGGCGGCCGGTATGGGGCTGGAAAGCGGCAAGCATTCAGCCAGCCTGATCGCCGGCAGTCCCGGCGTGCTGCACGGCAACCGCACCTACTTGCTGCAGGACGACAACGGCCAGATCACCGAGACCCATTCGATCTCTGCCGGCTTGGACTACCCCGGCGTCGGCCCCGAGCATTCGTTCCTGAAGGACATCGGCCGGGCCGAGTACGTGGGCATCACCGACGACGAGGCGCTGTCGGCTTTCCACCGACTGTGCCGTACCGAGGGCATCATCCCGGCGCTGGAGTCCAGCCATGCGGTGGCCTACGCGATGAAGCTGGCCGCGACGATGCGGCCCGACCAACACCTGCTGGTCAACCTGTCGGGTCGCGGCGACAAGGACATCGGCACCGTCGCCGACCTGTCGGGCGCCGAGTTTTTCTGCCGACCGTCTTGCAAAGGGCAATCGGTCAAAGGCGGTGTGCAGACCATCGAGGTGACGCGATGAGCCGGATCGCTGCGACGCTGCAAGCGCTGAAAGCCCAGGGCCGCAAGGCGCTGATTCCCTATGTCACCGCCGGCGATCCTTATGCCGACGCGACGGTCGAGATCATGCAAGCGCTGGCCGACGGCGGCGCCGACATCATTGAGCTCGGTGTACCTTTCTCTGATCCGATGGCCGACGGTCCGGTGATCGCGCAAGCCAGCGAGCGCGCGCTGGCGCGCGGCATCGGCCTGACCCAGGTGCTGCGCTATGTCAGCGCATTCCGCGCTGCCAACTCGACCACCCCGGTGGTGTTGATGGGCTACGCCAACCCGGTCGAGCGCTATGACCAGAAGCACGGTGCCGGCAGCTTCATCCGCGACGCCGCCAGCGCCGGCGTCGATGGCCTGTTGGTGGTCGACTACCCGCCCGAAGAGTGCGAGTTGTTTGCCGCCGATCTGAAGGCTGCCGGCCTGGACCTGATCTTCCTGCTCGCTCCCACGTCGACCGAGGCGCGCATCCGGGAGGTCGGTTTGATCGCCACCGGCTATGTCTACTACGTCTCGCTCAAGGGCGTGACCGGCGCCGGCCACCTCGACACCGATGCGGTGGCGCAAGCGGTGCCGCGAATTCGCGCCCATGTCAAGGTGCCGGTTGGGGTAGGCTTCGGCATTCGCGACGCGTTGACCGCCCAGGCCGTGGCTCGGGTGTCCGACGCGGTGGTGATCGGCTCGCGGCTGGTGCAGATCCTGCATGGCTCGTCGCGCGAGACGGTCGCCAGCGCGGGCAGGACCTTCATGGCCGAGATTCGACAGGCGATCGACACGTTGTAAACCACTGGAGAGCGCAACATGAGCTGGCTTGAAAAACTGCTGCCGCCCAAGATCCAGCAGACCGATCCGACCGAGCGCCGCTCGGTGCCCGAAGGTCTGTGGATCAAGTGCCCGGCCTGCGAGACAGTGCTCTACAACGCTGACCTCGCGAAGAACGTCAATGTTTGTCCCAAATGCAGCCACCACCACCGCATCGGCGCGAGGGCCAGGCTCGACGCTTTCCTCGATGCCGAGGGCCGTTACGAGATCGGCCAGGAGGTGTTGCCAGTCGATCCGCTGAAGTTCAAGGACAGCCGCAAATACACCGAACGGCTGAAGGTTGCGCTGGAGACCACCGGCGAGACCGATGCGTTGATCGTGATGGGCGGCGCGGTGATGAGCGTGCCGCTGGTGGCCGCTTGCTTCGAGTTCGATTTCATGGGCGGCTCGATGGGCTCGGTCGTGGGGGAACGTTTTGTTCGCGGCGTCGAATCGGCGATCGAGCAAAAAGTGCCGTTTCTTTGCTTCGCGGCCACCGGCGGCGCGCGCATGCAGGAGGGTTTGTTCAGCCTGTTCCAGATGGCCAAGACCAACGCTGCGCTGACCCATCTGGCCAAGGCCAAGCTGCCCTACATCAGCGTGGTGACGGACCCGACGATGGGCGGCGTGTCGGCCAGTTTCGTTTTTCTGGGCGATGTGGTGATCGCCGAGCCCAAGGCCTTGATCGGCTTTGCCGGCCCGCGGGTGATCGAGAACACGGTGCGCGAGAAGCTGCCTGAAGGCTTCCAGCGAGCCGAGTTCCTGCTCGGCAAGGGCGCGATCGACCAGATCATCGATCGCCGCCAGCTGCGCCTGGCCGTGGCGCGGATCCTGGCGATGCTCCAGCGCCAAAGCGCTGACGCTGTGGCTTGAACCCGCTGTTCCCATCGCAGCCGGGCCCATTCGGGCCCGGGCCTGTTTTTGAAAGACCCATGAGCAATCCCACCACGCTGGCCGGCTGGCTCGCCCACTGCGAGCAACTGCACCCCAAGACCATCGACATGACGCTCGAGCGCCTGGTGGCGGTGCGCGACCGATTGGCGCTGCGTTTCACGGTACCCGTCATCAGCGTGGCCGGTACCAACGGCAAGGGTTCGTCCTGCGCGATGCTCGAAGCGGTCGCGCTGCAGGCTGGCTACCGGGTCGGCACCTATATCAAGCCGCATCTGGTGCATTTCGAGGAGCGCTGCCGCATCGGTGGCGAGGTGGTCAGTGCAGAGTCGCTGCTGCCGCACTTCGAGGCCGTGGAAGCCGCGCGGCAAGACGTCACGCTGACCTGGTTCGAGTTCACCACGCTGGCGATCATGCGCGCGCTGGCCGCGGCAAAGCTCGACGTGGTGATTCTGGAGGTCGGCATGGGCGGGCGGCTCGATGCGGTCAATGCGGTGGATGCCGACTGCGCGCTGATCACCAGCATTGCGCTTGACCACACCGAGTTCCTCGGCAGCGACCGCGAGACGATCGCGTTCGAGAAGGCCGGCATCATGCGCGCTGGCCGACCGGTGATCGTCAGCGACCCCGAGCCTCCCGCCGCGCTGCAGGCTCGCGCCGACGCACTCGGTGCCGACCTGTGGCGGCTGGGTCGCGACTACAACTTCCAGGGTGACAAGCTGCAGTGGGCCTGGCGCGGACGCCTGCAACGCTTCAACGGCCTGGCCTACCCGGCCTTGCGAGGTGCCAACCAGTTGATCAATGCCGCCGGCGTGCTGGCGGTGTTCGAGGCCTTGCGCGACCGCTTGCCGATCAACGCCCAGGCGGTGCGCAACGGCTTGGCGCTGGTCGAATTGCCGGGCCGCTTCCAGATCGTCCCTGGCCAGCCCGCGCTGGTGCTGGACGTCGCGCACAACCCCCAGTCGGTCGCGGCGCTGGCCAACAACCTCGATCAGATGGGCTATTTCCCACGAACCCATGCGGTGTTCGGTGCGATGCGCGACAAGGACCTGGCCGCTTTGCTGGCGCATGTTGCGCCCTTGGTCGACCACTGGCATCTGACCGATCTGCCCGCTGCGCGGGCGGCCAGCGCGTGCGAACTGGCGGTGGCGGTGCGCGCGGCGAGCACCGGTCGCACGATCAGCACCGCGCTGCACCCGGACCCCGAGGCCGCGCTGCGCGCGGCGGCGGCCGACGCCGACCCGGCTGATAGAATTGTGATCTTCGGCTCGTTCTACACCGTGGGCGGTGTGTTGAAAAACGGCTTGCCCAGACTGGCTGCCCGGCACCTGGGCGCTGGCCAGGGCTGACCCGGCGCAACGGCTGGGCGTCCCTGGGATCGTCCGCGTTCTTTCACCCCACTCGGCTGCGGCCCCGCCTCGCATGGGTCTGCTGTCCTACTTCAAACGCAAGACTGAACCCTCCGCCACCGCGCCACCGCCGGCCGAGGTGGACGGCGTGGCGGCCGCGCGAACGCTGGCGCGTCGCCGTTTGATCGGTGCCACCGTGTTGCTCGGCCTTGGTGTGATCGGGTTTCCGCTGCTGTTCGAAACCCAACCGCGGCCGATTGCGATTGACATCCCGATCGAGATTCCGCGCAAGGACGGCGCCCCTTTGCTGGCTTTGCCGCCGCTGGCCGTGGCCGCCGCGCCTTCTGCCCCGGTCGCTGCCGCAGCAAAGCCCCGCGGTGCCAGCGCGCCGGTTGAGGTGGTCGAGAGTGCCGCTGACCTGGGCCGGGAGTTGCCGGCGCCCCCTTCCGCGGCGCAGGCCACGCCCTCAACGAGCGTGTTGGCCAGCGCCAAGCCGTCGGCGGCCAAGCCGGCTGCGACCAAGCCTGTTGACGACGGCGTCCGGGCGCGGGCGCTGCTCGACGGCGAGGCCGCTGCCAGCGCGCCCGGCGCTCGAGTGGTCGTGCAGGTGGGCGCTTTCACCGATGCAGGCAAGGTCAGCGAGGCGCGGTACAAGCTGGAAAAACTCGGTCTGAAGACCTATACGCAGGTGGTGGAGGTCGAAGGCAGCAAGCGCACCCGCGTTCGCGTCGGGCCGTTTGCCAACCGTGCCGAGGCCGAAAAAGCCAGTGCGCGCATCAGGGCTGCCGGCTTGCCGGCAGCGATCCTCACGCTGTGATCGGCGTGCCTGAGTTGGGCTGGGTCGACTGGCTCTTGTCCTCGGTGCTGGCGCTGTCGGTACTGATCGGGCTGTGGCGCGGCTTGGTGTTCGAGTTGATGTCGCTGGTGGGCTGGGTCGTGGCCTACGTGGTCTCGCAATTGCTATCGCCCTTGCTGGCGGTCTATCTACCCGTCGGCGCTCCGGGCTCGGCGTTGCAGCAGGGGCTGGCGTTCGTGCTGGGATTTGTCGCCGTGCTGGTCGCCTGGTCCTTGCTGGCCAAGCTGGTGCGCATGGGTCTGCATGCCACCCCGCTGACCTTGATCGACCGATTGCTGGGTGCGGGCTTTGGCTTGCTGCGCGGTTCGGCCTTGTTGCTGGTACTGGCGACCCTCGTGGCTTTCACGCCCGCCATGCGCTCGCCCGACTGGCAAGCGTCTCACGGGGCGGCCTGGCTGGGTCTGGCGTTGCTGGCGCTCAAGCCCTTGTTGCCGACCGATATGGCACGTCATCTCCCGCTTTGACGGACCAAGGCATTCGGCCTGGCCTGACCTATTCATCTTGTATTTTTAGGACTCCCCCCACCATGTGCGGCATCGTTGGCGTGATCTCCAAAGCGCCGGTCAACCAGTTGATCTACGACGCGCTGCTGCTGTTGCAGCACCGTGGGCAGGATGCCGCTGGCATCGTCACGATGCAGGGCACACAGTGCTTCATGCACAAGGCCCGCGGCATGGTCAAGGACGTGTTTCGGACCCGCAACATGCGCGCGCTGCCTGGCAGTGTCGGCCTGGGTCAGGTGCGCTACCCGACCGCTGGCAATGCTTTCAACGAGGAAGAGGCCCAGCCCTTCTACGTCAACGCGCCTTACGGTATCGTGCTGGTGCACAACGGCAACCTGACCAATGCCCATGCGCTCAAGCAAGAGCTGTTCGATGTCGACCGTCGCCACATCAACACCGGCAGTGACACCGAGGTGCTGATCAATGTGCTGGCACACGAGATGGAACTCGCTGGTCGCGATGTGCCGCTGACGCCGGCCTTGGTGTTCCGCGCGGTGCGGGCTGTGCACCGACGGATCCGCGGTTCCTACGCGGTGATCGCGCTGATCGCCGGCTACGGGCTGCTGGCGTTTCGCGATCCCTTTGGGATCCGACCGCTGGTCTTTGGCGAGGCTGAGTTGTCGGCCGCCGAGGGTGGCGGCAAGACCGTGATGTTGGCCAGCGAAACGGTGGCGCTCGAAGGCACAGGGCACCAGGTGGTTCGCGACGTGGCGCCGGGCGAAGCGATCTTCATCGATACCGCGGGTCAACTGCACAGCCAGCAGTGCGCTGATTCGCCGACCCTGCATCCCTGCATGTTCGAGTATGTTTACCTGGCGCGGCCGGACTCGGTGATCGATGGCATCTCGGTCTACCAAGCCAGGCTCAACCTGGGCGAGAGCCTGGCGCAGCGCGTGATCAACACCATGCCGCCCAGCGACATCGACGTGGTGATCCCGATCCCCGAGTCGAGCCGGCCTTCGGCGATGCAGTTGGCGCAAAAAATCGGCAAACCCTACCGCGAAGGTTTCGTGAAGAACCGCTACGTGGGCCGCACCTTCATCATGCCGGGCCAGCAAGCGCGCAAGAAGAGTGTGCGCCAGAAGCTCAACGCCATCGGCGTCGAGTTCAAGGGCCGCAACGTGCTGCTGGTCGACGATTCGATCGTTCGGGGCACCACCAGCAAGGAGATCGTGCAGATGGCGCGCGAGGCCGGAGCGCGCCGTGTCTACATGGCCTCGGCAGCGCCGCCGGTGCGCTACCCCAATGTCTATGGTATTGACATGCCCACGCCGGAGGAGCTGATCGCCCACGGACGCACCCAAGAGCAGATCCGCGAGTTCATCGGGGCCGATGCGCTGATCTACCAGGACGTCGACGTGATGAAGCGCGTCGTCGGGGCACTCAACCCGGCGATCCAGGGTTTCGAGGCGAGTTGCTTTGACGGCCACTACATCACCGGCGACATCAGCCTGGCCGATTTCGCCGCCATCGAGAACCAGCGCACCGAAGCCCGTCTGCAAGACGAAGACAGCAACGACCGCACCCGCCTGACGCTGCAAAGCCGGGCCGAACCGGCCTGAAGGCCTGAACCATGACCACTCCCACCGAGAAGAAACGACTGCCCCGCAAGGCCCTGCCCGCCGGCCTGCACCGCGATACCCTGGCCGTGCGCGAAGGCCTGCCCGCCACGCAATGGGGCGAGAACAGCGAGGCGCTGTTCCTGACCAGCAGCTATGTTCAACCCGATGCCGCCACCGCCGCCCGGCGCTTTGCCGAGGAGGAGGAGGCCTTCACCTACAGCCGCTTCAGCAACCCGACGGTGATGATGATGGAGCGGCGCCTGGCCGCGCTGGAGGGCACCAGCGGCTGCATGGGCACCAGCAGCGGCATGTCGGCGATCCTGCTGCTGCTGATGGGCTTGCTCAAGTCGGGTGACCACGTGGTCTGCTCGCGCAGCGTGTTCGGCTCCACCATCCGCCTGCTGCAGAGCGAGATGGGCAAGTTTGGCGTCGAGTCCAGCTTTGTCTCGCAGACCGATGTGGACGAATGGCGCGCCGCGATGCGGCCCAACACCCGCCTGCTGATGGCCGAGTCGCCCACCAACCCGCTGACCGACGTCTGCGACATCGCCGCTCTGGCCGACATCGCCCACCGCGGTGGTGCGGTGCTGGCGGTGGACAACTGCTTTTGTTCACCGGCGCTGCAGAACCCGGTCGAATTCGGCGCCGACTTCGTCATCCATTCGGGTACCAAGTACCTCGACGGCCAGGGCCGGGTGATCGCCGGCGCGCTGTGCGGGCCCGAGGACATTCTGCAGAGCAAGATGCTGCCGGTGATGAAGTCGGGCGGGCTCACGCTGTCGCCCTTCAACGCCTGGGTGGTGCTCAAGGGCATGGAGACACTGTCGGTGCGCATGCAGGCCCACAGCGCGCGCGCGCTGCAGATGGCCCAGTGGCTGGCCGAGCAGCCCCAGGTGGCCCGGGTGCACTACCCCGGCCTGCCGTCGCACCCGCAGCATGCGCTGGCGATGGCGCAGCAGCGCGGCAGCGGCGGCGCGGTGGTCTCGTTCGACGTCAAGGGGCAGGGCGCTGACGACTTGCGCGCGCGGGCCTTCCAGGTCATCGATGCGGCGCAGGTGGCGTCCATCACCACCAACCTGGGCGACGTGAAAAGCACCATCTGCCACCCCGCCACCACCTCGCATGGCCGGCTCAGCGAGGCCCAGCGCCAGGCCGCCGGCATCGGCCAGGGCCTGGTGCGCTATGCCGTTGGTCTGGAGGACGTGCAGGACCTGCAGGACGATCTGTTGCGCGGCCTGTCGCTGCTGTGAGCCTGCCATGAGTACC
>CALQBT020000095.1 GCA_943328885.2 Bordetella parapertussis
AGCGACATCACGATCCACCACAACCCCGCTTGCGGCACCTCGCGCAACGCTCTGGCGCTGATACGCAACACCGGGGCCCAGCCCGTGGTCGACGCCAGGGGCCGGCGCGTTTGACGCTGACGCGGCCGATGCTCAGCGACCTGCCCCATGTCGACGCGGCGCTGTTTGCCGTGCCCTCGCACGATCGCTTGCAGGCGCGAACCGCCAGTTCGCACCCGCCGCGTTTCGCGCTGCTCTACGGCTCGCTGCGCGAGCGCTCGTACAGCCGATTGCTGACCGAAGAAGCGGCTCGGCTGCTTCGGGCGCTGGGCGGCGAGACCCGGATCTTCGACCCTGCCGGCCTGCCGCTGCCCGACGCGGTGCCCGAATCACACCCCAAGGTGGTCGAGCTGCGCGATCTGGCGCAATGGGCTGAAGGCATGGTGTGGTGCTCGCCCGAGCGGCACGGCGCGATGACGGGCATCATGAAGACGCAGATCGACTGGATCCCGCTGGCCTTGGGCGCGGTTCGCCCGACCCAGGGCAAGACACTGGCGGTGATGCAAGTCTGCGGCGGATCGCAATCCTTCAACGCCGTCAACCAACTGCGCCTGCTGGGGCGCTGGATGCGCATGATCACGATTCCCAACCAGTCGTCGGTGGCCAAGGCCTTCCTCGAATTCGATGACGCCGGCCGGATGAAACCCTCGAGCTACCACGACCGGGTGGTCGACGTGATGGAGGAACTGGTGAAGTTCACACTGCTGACCCGCGACGTCTCAGGCTATCTGGTCGACCGCTACAGCGAGCGCAAGGAGAACGCCGACGACTTGTCGCAACGGGTCAACCAGCGCAGCCTGTGATGGCCGCGCGCCAAAGCGCGGTCGAGTCCGCTTGACGACAGCGAGGTCACGGGGGGCAACGTAGACTGATGCTTCGAAGTCGCTGGACTGGCGACGGGGCCCAAAGCAAAGCCCTAGACATTCGATGTCACCGCCTCTTGGCTTCGATCGGACATTCAGAACATTTCCAGGCTGTTCATCAGCCTTGGGGAGAAAACCCACCATGCGTGAAGAGATCGTCGCCCCCGACCCCAGCCAGCCCTCGATCGGCGCAGTGCGGGACAACCAGCGCCTGGATGAAGCGGCGCTGAACACCTGGTTCCGCGCCAACGTCGAGGATCCGGTAGAGCCTCTGGTGCTGAGCCAGTTCAACCGAGGCGCCTCTAACCCGACCTATCTGATCAGTGCCGGCCAGACCCGCTGGGTGCTGCGCAAGAAGCCACCGGGTCAGCTGCTGGCCAGCGCCCACCAGGTCGACCGCGAGTACAAGGTGATGTCGGCACTGGGCACCATCGGTTTTCCGGTGCCGCGGATGCGGGCCTTCTGCGCGGACGAGTCGGTCATCGGCACGACCTTCTACGTGATGGACTTTCTGGAGGGCCGGATCTTCCGCAATGCCAGGCTCCCGGGTATCGCGCCGGCTGAACGGACGGCGATCTACGACAACCTCAACGCCACGCTGGCACGCCTGCACCAGGTCGATTTCGCAGCCATCGGACTGGCTGACTATGGTCGACCCGGGAACTATTTCCAGCGCCAGATCGACCGCTGGACCAAGCAGTACCGCGGCGCCGAGACCGAAGCCATCCCGGAGATGGAGCGCTTGATCGCCGAACTGCCCGCGCTGATCCCGGCCAGTGACGAGGTCAGCATCGCCCATGGCGACTATCGGCTCGAGAACGTGATGTTCCACCCCACCGAACCGCGCATCATCGCCGTGCTCGACTGGGAGCTGTCAACGCTAGGCCACCCTTTGGCCGACATCGCCTATGGCTGCATCCTCTACCACTCGAATTCAGAGAGCTGGGGCACGCTAGGCGGCGTGGACTTGAAGGCCGCAGGCATCCCCGACGAAGCAGCATACGTCGCAGCGTATTGCCGCCGCACCGGCCGCGACGCGATCCCTGGCTTCAATGTCTACCTGGCGTTCTCGATGTTCCGTCTGGCGTCGATCGGCCAGGGCGTGTTCAAGCGCAACCTGATCGGCATCGGCAACGCGCCAGCCTCGAGCGACAACGCCCACACCAAGCATCTGGCAGCCACGGCCTGTGCGATCCTCGACCGATAGCAAGCTCGCGGGCCGGCGCTGCCCGGATCAAACCCTGATCGTATAAACAAGAACTGTAAGGCCCTCTACTACGGGTTACAACATTTCGAAGAACTGTGGGAAGCGTCAAATCCGAGCTCATTCGTCAGGCCAATAAAAAGAAAAGTCTTCAATGCTCGGCCTGTGGCCCAGCAAAACACCGATGCACGACGAGTGCTTCCTCGGTCAATGCTTGGGTGAGAAGAATCCGGCAGGCGAACGGCCCTCTTCGTCATGCGATCACGCCGGATGCCACAGGGCGGCCTACCGCTATCGACCCCGGGTCCAGGCCCCAAGCAGGATGGCCGTGCTTGAGACGAGCGCCTGCACCAGCATGCCGGCGGCAATCAGCCAGAAGAAATGCTCGGGCCGCGCACCTGGGCTGCCTGCGAGCAAAACGCAGCCGACGGCGATCACCAGCACCCGCAGCACGCTGGCCATCACCGGCCACGCCATACGCCCGGCACCCTGCGAGGCGAAATACAGGCAAAGCGCCACGCCGAAGAAAGCGTAGAAGGGACCGACGATCTGCAGGTAGTTGCGGCAGGCTGCGCGGACCGCTTCCGAGTCGGTGAACAGGTTGGCCCAGAGCCCCGGGAACAGCGCCACCAGAGCGCCGACCAAGCCGCTGGCGGCAGCGCTGTAGAAAGCTGCCGTCCATCCTGCCCGGTGCCCTCGCGCCACCGCGTTGGCGCCGAAGTGCACGCCGACCAGGGCGGTGGAGGCCGCTCCAAAACCAAAGACCAACGGGATGATCAAGAACTCCAGGCGCGAACCGATGCCATAGCCCGCCAGCACATCGACGCCCAGACGCGCCATGAAGGCGGTGATCACGATGCTCGCAGCAAGCGTACAGAACGAATTGACCGATGCCAGCGCACCCAACTTCAGGATCGCCGCCATTGGCGCCAGCGTCACCGCCATTCCCGAGAGCCGTAGCCGCAGTTCGACGCAGCGGGTCGTCAGGAAGCGCAGCAGCAGGATGGCGGCAAACGCATAGCCGATCACGATGCCGGCGGCTGCGCCCGCGATGCCCATGCGCGGAAACGGGCCCAGGCCGAACACCAGCACGCCCGCAGCGATGACTTGGAGCGCCGAGCCGGCCACCAAGCCCTTGGCGGCGACCTGCATGTGCCCGGTGGCGCGCACGATCGCGGCCAATGCATTGGCCAGCCAGATGGTGACGCAGCCCAGGAACAGCACGTCGGCATAGGCCAGCGCCTGCGCCAACAGCGGCCCTCGTCCGCCGAGCAGGCTGAAGAGCCAGCGCCCGCCGAGCAGGAAAACCACCGTGCAAGCGCCGGCCAGCAGCAGCATCAGCAACACCGCGTGCAGCGCCACCACTTCCGCGCCGGCTCGATCCCCGGCCCCCAGCCGCCGCGCCACCGCCCCGGTGATCGTGCCGCCGAACGAACCGCCGGACAGCATCATCACCAGCATCATCATCGGGAACCCCAACGCCAGACCCGCCAGGGCCTCGGTGCCGAGCTGGCCGACGAACCAGGCTTCGGCCACCAGGGTGACCATGGTCACCACCATGGCGATCATGTTGGGCGCCGCCAGCCGGAGGATCGTAGGGCCGATCGGGGCTGTCAGCAGCGGCGAGGCTGCGCCCGTTACCACGGCTCAATCTTGGAGCGCATGTCCAGCTCAAAGGTCCAGGCCCGAGGCGGCTGCTGATGCAGGAACCAGTACGCGTCGGCCAACCCGCCCAGGTCGATCAGACGCTCCTCTCCGAACTTCTGAACCATCTCGGGCCGCCCTTTGCGCAGCTTGTCGCCGTCGATGCCACCATCGACGACGACGTGCCCGACGTGCAGCCCCTTCGGCCCCAGCTCCTTCGCCATCGCCTGCGCCAGGTTGCGAAGCGCGGCCTTGGCCGAGTTGAATGCGGCAAAGCCCGCCCGGCCGCGCAGCGACGCACTGGCGCCGGTGAACAGCAAGGTGCCCCCCTGAGGGAGCATGCGGCGCGCTGCTTCGCGGCCAAACAGGAAGCCGCCGAAACAGCACACCCGCCAGGCGTGCTCGAAGTAGCCGGCGTCCATCTCGGTCACTGCGCCGGGCGTGTTGTTACCTGCGTTGTAGACAGCCACATCCAGCTTGCCTTCGGCGGCGCACACCTGGTCGAAGAGCGCCTGCACCTCGGCCTCTTGGGTGGCATCGGCCACGACCGCCGTGGCGGTGCCGCCCGCAGATCGGATCTGCTCGGCCACCCGCTCCAGGCTTTCCGCGGTGCGCCCTGCCACGAAGACGTGGAAGCCTTCGCGCGCGAAGCGTGTGCTGATGCTGGCGCCCAGGCCCTTCTCAGCGCCCACGCCGATGACCAAGGCTTTTCTCGCTGCAGCCATATCGCCTACTCACCTATGAAGTTGGGCTTGCGCTTCTCGACGAAGGCCTTGAAGCCTTCGCGCGCGTCCTTGGTGCGGCTCATCGCGACGATCGAGCGCGTTTCCCGCTCCATCTGCGACTCCAGCGTGTCGTTGCCCGCCATCATCACCAGCTTCTTGACGCCATCGTAGGCCTGGGTCGGGCCCTTGGCGAGTTGCGTCGCGAGCTTGGTCACTTCCGTCATCAGATCAGCCGCAGGCACGACGCGGTTCACCAGGCCCCAATCCAAGGCCTCCTGCGCCGACAGCACCCGATTGGTCAAGTACAACTCCTTGACGCGACGTTCCCCAAGCAGACGCGTCAGGTAGTGGGTGGAGCTGCCATCGGGTGTGAGCCCGATCTGCGTGTAGGCGCTGGTGAACTTGGCCGTGTCGGCGGCAATGGCCAAGTCGCAGCAGGCCGCGAAGCTCAGGCCAGCGCCGGCCGCCACGCCGTTGACCGCAGCGATAACGGGCGCCCGCAGCCAGGCCAGCCGGGAGATGCCGGTGTGCAGCAGCGTCGTCATCTCGCGCAGCATCAGTTCGAGCTCGTCGCCCTTCTGGACGAACTCGGCCACATCACCGCCCGCACAGAACGCCCGCTCGCCCGTCCCCGTCAACACCACGGCGCGGATCGACGTGTCGACACTGCAGCGATTGACGATGTCGTAGAACTCGCGGGTCGCCTGGAAGTTGATGGCGTTGAAGGCCTCAGGTCGATTGAACATGATCCACGCGACGTTGTCGCGCACTTCGAACTTCATGAATTGGTAGGCCATGTCGGTATCGTTCCTCGTGGGTGTTGTAGGTTGTCAATCAAGGCGTGAAAGCCAGGCCGCCATCGCGAAGTCGATGGCCGCGTCGGAGTCTTCCTGGATGAAATGCAGGCCAGATCACCGTGATCTCCTGCTGGTTGGGCCAGCTGCGGCAGAACTCGCGCTGCTTGCCCACCAGGATGGAGCCTGGACCGCTTGCGCAGGATGGAGCTGGGCAACACGCCTTCGATGAACAGGTTGCGCTTGAGCACCAGGTCTTCGCCCTTGGGCGAGCGAAAGCCCTCGAAGATGCCGCGCACCTGCTGCGGGTGCAGCCGGGCCCAGTGGAAACCCAAAGCGCTGCCCCAGTCGTGCAGCACCAGCGTGACAGGCTGATCCCCGATGAGGGCGGCGAGCTGGGCGGCCAGCAGGTCGTACGTACCCTCCAGCCTGTAGCGCCCCGGGCCCTGGCTGGCAGGCAGTTTGTCTGAGTCGCCATGGCCGATCAGGTCGGGCGCGATCACGCGGCCCAGGCCCGCCAGCGGCGGCATCACGTCGCGCCACAAGTAGCTGGACGTGGGGTTGCCGTGCAGCAGCACGATAGGCACGCCCTGGCCCATCTCGACATGGGCGAGGCGGCGGCCATTGACGGTGGTGAACTGCTTGGGTGGCAGGGCTGTGGTCATGCGATAGCACCCCGTATCAGGCGGAAGGTGGTAGCGATGGGTTGCAGGTGTTGCGCGTCGGGCAGGCGGCGGCGGCTCGACACGCGGATGCCTTCGTTGAACAGCATCAGCATGGAGGCCAGTTCCGCGGCCCGCGCTGGCGCCGCGCCGGCATCCTGCAGGCAGGCCTGGAAGACGCGCTGCATCTCGCTCAGATGATGGCTGGCGCGCGCGGAGAGGTCGTCATCGACTCCGGCCATCTCGAGCACGGTATTCACCAGCATGCAGCCCAGGTGTCCCTTCACAGCGGCACCGCGCGCGCCGGTGAAGTTTCGCTCGAAAAAGCTTTGCAGAGCGTCGACCGGTTGCAACGCGGCGCGGTCGCGTTGCAGCAGTTCGATCGTGCGCGCTGAAAACAGGTCCAGGCATTCGATGAAGAGGCTGCGCTTGTCGGTGAACGCGGCGTAAAAGCTGCTGCGGCCGATGTCCATGCCCGCCAGCAAGTCGGCCAGCGAAGTCGCCTGGTAGCCCTTGCGCCAGAACAGCGCCAGCGCGCGGTTCACGGCTTTGGGTCGATCGAACTCAATAGGGCGGGCCATGTCTTTATTCTGGACTGATTGGTGCATAATAGCAGACGAATCGCTACAGGAATCAACCATGAACAAACCCGTCTGCTTGGTGATCGGCGCTGGCGCCGGCATCGGCGGCAATGTCGCCAAGCGCTTTGCCCGCGAGGGCTACCACGCCTGCCTGGCCCGCCGCAGCGACAAGGCCGGGCTGGACAAGCTGGTGGCCGAGATCGAGGCCGAAGGCGGCACGGCCACCGGCTTCATGCTCAATGCGGTGGAAGAGGGCAGCATCGAGCAGTTGGTCACCCACATCGAGGCCGAGATCGGCCCGATCGGCGTGGCGTTGTTCAACCTGGGCGCGCAGATCGGCGACCGCGGCCTGGCCAGCACCACCTTGAAGGCTTTCGAGATCGGCTGGCGCATGGCCACGTTCGGCCTATTCCGCCTGGCCCAGGTGATGTTTCCGTACATGGAGCAGCGCGGCAAGGGGGTGCTGCTGGTGACGTCGGCCACCGCCGCGATGCGCGGTAACGCCGGCCAGCATTCGCATGCCGCGGCCATGGGTGGGCGGCGCATGCTGTGCCAGTCGCTGAACGCACAGTTCGCGGCCAAGGGCATCCATGTCGCGCATATCGTCATCGACGGCGCAGTGGACGCCCCCGACACGCTGGGCAAGATGATGGGCGCTGAGCGCTTCCAGGCGCTGCGCGAGAAGAAGGGCCTGGACAACGACGGCCTGCTGGTGCCTGCCGAGGTGGCCAACACCTACTACTACATTGCGCACCAGCACCGCTCGGCCTGGACTTTCGAGATGGACTTGCGCGCCCATTCCGACTTGGCCTGGTGGAACCATGCCAGCAACCCCGACCTGAAGTAGGACCACCCGATGCTGAAACTGCACCATGCCCCCAACAGCCGCGCCGGACGCATCCTTTGGTTGCTTGAAGAGCTGAAGCTGCCCTATGAACTCAACCGCATGGAGTTCCACCCGAAGGCGCTGAAGTCCGACGAGCACCGCGCACGCCACCCACTGGGCCGCGTGCCGGTGCTCGAAGACGGCGATGTGACGCTGTATGAGTCGGGCGCGATCGTCGAATACCTCATCGCGCGACACAGCGATGGATCTCTCAGGCCGGCGGTGGACTCGCCGCTGTTCCCGAAGTATCTGCAGTGGCTGCACTTTTGCGAAGGCATGGTGATGCCGCCGATCAACACCATCGTCGTGCAAACCATCCTGCTGCCGCCGGAGCGCCGCAGCGAGGAGATTCTGGGCCAGGCCAAGCGCCTGCTCACCAAGTCCCTGGAACCGCTGAACGCGGCGATGGCCGAGAGCGATTACATGATCGGTGAGCTGTCGGGCGCGGACTTCATGCTGGGCCATGCCTGCTACATGGCGCGCCGCTTGGGCTGCATGCCCGAGGACATGACCCATCTGCACGCCTACGTGAAGCGCCTGGAGGCACGGCCGGCGTTCGACAAGGCCATCAAGACTTGACCGGTCTGCGGCCCTCAAGGCCGCATGCATAACCGTGTGAAGATACCGTGTTCCCCAAAACAACAGGAGAGTGTTTGTGACCAAGACCATTGAACTGATCTTCGACTTCGTCAGCCCCAATGCCTATCTGGTGTGGCAACCGCTGCACGCACTCGCCGCACGGCAGGGTGCACAGATCAAAATCACGCCGGCCTTCCTCGGCGGGATGCACAAATTGACCGGCAATGCGCCGCCCTTCATCCGCGATGCCGAAGTGAAGGGCAAGAACGCCTACGCCAGTTTGGAAATGCAGCGTTTCATCGCGAAACACAGCCTCCATCGATTCAA
>CALQBT020000096.1 GCA_943328885.2 Bordetella parapertussis
ACGCAGCAAGGGCGCGATGCTCAGCCACGGCAATCTGCTCAGCAACGCGGGCATGCTCAAGGACTACTGGGACTGGCAGCCTGGCGATGTGCTGATCCACGCGTTGCCGATCTTCCATGTCCACGGCCTGTTTGTCGCCTCGCACGGCGCGCTGCTCAACGGCAGCAAGATGATCTGGTTCAACCGCTTCGACCCCAGAGCCGTGATCGCTCGCCTGCCTGAGGCCACCGTCTTCATGGGCGTTCCCACGCTCTATGTGCGCATGCTCGGCGAGACTTCGCTGACCCGCGAAGCCTGCCACAACATGCGGGTCTTCATCAGCGGATCGGCGCCACTGCTGGTCGAGACTTTCGACGACTGGACCCACCGCACCGGCCACACCTTGCTCGAGCGCTACGGCATGAGCGAGACCGCGATGCTGACCAGCAACCCCTGCCGCGCCAGCGCTGGGCCGCGCCGGCGCGGCACCGTCGGTCCGGCCTTGCCCGGCGTCGGCCTGCGGGTGATGGACGACGCAGGCCAGCCCTGCGCAGTCGACCAGATCGGCCACCTGCAGGTCAGCGGACCGAATGTCTTCTCGGGCTACTGGCGCATGCCCGAGAAAACCCGCGAAGAGTTCACCGACGACGGCTGGTTCAAGACCGGCGATGTCGGCAAGATCGAGGCCGACAGCTATGTCACCATCGTCGGCCGCAGCAAGGACTTGATCATCAGCGGCGGCTACAACGTCTACCCGGCCGAGATCGAGGGCTTCATCAACGACATGGCCGGCGTGGCCGAGTCGGCGGTGATCGGCGTGCCGCACCCGGACTTCGGCGAGGCCGTGGTCGCGGTGGTGGTGGCCAAACCCGGCGCCGCGCCGGACCCGGCCGAGATGATCGCCAGCCTGAAGGCTGCCATCGCCAACTTCAAGGTCCCCAATAATCTGTTCATCGTTGCCGACCTGCCTCGCAATGCGATGGGCAAGGTGCAGAAGTACCTGCTGCGCGACCAGCACCGGTCGCTGTTCGCATGAACCCGAGGCAACGCCGATGACGCAGGCTCAAACGCGGCAGGACCTCGCCCGCAACACGCTGGGTGTGCTGTTCATCGGCGGGTTGATCCTGGCCGCGTTCTGGGTCCTGCACCCGTTCATCGGGCCGGCGATCTGGGCCACCACCATCGTCGTGGCCACCTGGCCGTTGATGCTGCGCCTGCAGGCCAGGCTGTGGCGGCGCCGGGCTCTGGCGGTGGCGGGGATGACACTGGCACTGCTGCTGCTGTTCGTCGTACCGCTGACGCTGGCGATCCTGACCCTGGTCGGCAACGCCGACGCGATTGTCGACCTCGCCAAGCAACTGTCGCAGCTGCGCATGCCCACCCCACCCGACTGGCTCTCGTCGCTGCCGGTGCTCGGCCCCAAGATTGACACAGTCTGGAAAGAGGTCGCCGCCGCCGGCTCCGAAGGCCTGTGGGCCAAGCTGTCGCCCTACGCCGGGCTGCTGACGCGCTGGGTGGTCGCCGAGGCCGGCAGCCTGGGCTATCTGGCGCTGCAGGTGCTGCTGATCGTTGCACTGGCCGCGCTGATGTACGCGCAGGGGGAAGATGCCGCGGCCACGCTGCTGCGAATGGGCCGGCGCCTGGGCGGCCCGCAGGGCGAAGCGGCCGTGGTGTTGGCAGGCCAGGCGATCCGCGGTGTCGCACTCGGCGTGGGCGTGACGGCGGCGGTGCAGTCGGTGCTCGCCGGCATCGGACTGATGGTCGCCGGCGTGCCCTATGCCGGGCTGTTGACGGTGCTCGTGTTCGTCTGCTGTCTGGCCCAGATCGGCCCGGTGCTGGTGTTGGTGCCGGCGATGGCCTGGCTGTACTGGAGCGGCCAGACCGGCTGGGGAAGCTTCCTGGCGGTGGTCACGGTCGTGGTCGTGATGCTCGACAACTTCCTGCGGCCGATGCTGATCCGGCTCGGTGCCGACCTGCCGCTGCTGCTGATCTTCGCCGGCGTGATCGGCGGCCTGCTGGCGTTCGGTTTGGTGGGGATCTTCGTCGGCCCGGTGGTGCTGGCAGTGGGCTACACCTTGCTGCTGGACTGGGTCGGCGACAGCCGACCCAACGAGCCCACCTGATTCCCAAGCGCCGGCGACTGCGCCCCACGCGGCGTCAGACCGCCGGCCCGCGAAGGCTCAAGGCCGCATCGCGAACGTCGCCTTGCCGGGGACGCGCAGCGGCTCGGCCAGGCGCGCGAAATCGCACAGCAAGGACCGGGTCTTGCGCGGGTCGATGATCTCCTCGACCCAGAACTTCTCGGCGCTGCGAAACGGCGAGCGCAGCGCGTTGAGCCGCGCCTCGATCTCCAGCAGCTTGGCCTTGGGGTCGTCCGCGGCCTCGATGTCGGCGCGGTAAGCTGCTTCGATGCCGCCCTCGAGTGGCAAGGAACCCCAGTAGGCTGACAACCAGGCATAGCGCAGCGACAAGCGCCCTGCCGGTTGGTGCGCCGCACCGGCCACGCCAAAGGCGTTGCGAACGATCACGGTGCACCAGGGCACGCTGGTCTGGTTCATCGCCGCCATCGCCCGCACGCCATGGCGGATGGTGGCGGTGCGTTCAGCCTCGGCGCCGATCATGAAGCCGGGGCAATCCATCAGATAGACCACGGGCAGGTGGAAGGTCTCGGCCAGGTCGACGAAGCGCACCACCTTCTGGCAGGTGTCGGGACTCCAGGCGCCGCCGTAGTGATAAGGGTCGCTGGCCAGCATCAGCACCGGGTGGCCCTCGAGCCGCGCCAGCCCGGCGATGATCGAGCGGCCGAAATTGCGCCCCATCTCGAAAAAGCTGCCGGTATCGACCACCGATTCGATGATCGGCCGCATCTTGTAGACCGCGCGCCGATTCCGCGGCACGACCTGCATCAGCGACTCGTCGGCGCGTGCCGGATCGTCAGTGCAGGGCAGCACGGGCGGCAAGCCGTGCACCGAGGACGGCAGGTAGGACAGGAAACGCCTGACACAGGCAAAGGCTTCTTCCTCGGTCTCGACCGCTTCGTCGATCGCGCCGCTGCGGGTCTGGATGTCGGCGCCGCCCAGCGCCTGCTTGTCCAGCACCTGGCCCAGCCGCGCCACCAGCGGCGGGCCGGCGACGAACATCGCCGAGCGATGCGTCATCACCGAGTAGTGGCTGGACGCCAGCCGCGCCGCGCCCAGCCCGGCCACCGAGCCCAGGCCCAGGCCGACCACCGGCACCTCGGCCAGGTTGGCCGTCATGCGCCAGAAGCTGCGCGTGCCGCCGATGCCGCCAGGCAGGTTGGAGGCGCCCTTGGTCTCGATGGTCTTGACCGAGCCGCCGCCACCTGAGCCCTCGATCACCCGCACGATGGGCAAGCGGAACTCGGCGGCCATGTCCTCGGCCATCAGTGGCTTGTTCGATATCGAGGCGTCTGCCGAGCCGCCGCGCACCGTGAAATCGTCGCCCACCACCACCACCGGCCGACCGTCGATGCGGCCGCGGCCGAACACGCAGTTGGCCGGCGTCACATGCTGCAGCACGCCAGCAGCGTCGTACTCGCCAACGCCCGACAGCGCACCCACTTCATGAAAACTGTCGCCGTCAACCAAGCTCGTGATGCGCTCGCGTACCGTCAGCCGGCCCGCGTCGTGCTGGCGCTTGACCTTGTCGGCGCCTCCCATCTGGTGGGCCAGCGCCGTGCGGCGGGCCAGTTCGTCCAGCTCTTGCGTCCAAGCCATGCAGGTGTCTCCTTTGATTGTTTCGGCATCATGCCTCAGGCGAGCGGTCAGGCGGCACCCGAGAATCCCCCCGCCCAGACTGTCCACCTGGCGACAGCCACTGGGTCAGTCGATTCGCTTGGGCGGTTTCTGGCTAGCGCCCGGAAAAGCGCGGCTTTCTCTTTTCGGCCCAGGCGCGCTGGCCTTCGAGCAGATCGGCCGAGGCCATCGAGCGGCCGATGTCGTGCTGTAGATCAGCCTCATCGAGCGTGCCTCGGCCGATGCGGTTGAGGTGTTTTTTCATGCCGATCAAGGGGATCGGCGCCATGCCACTCAAGGTCTCGGTGAGCCTGTCCACCGCATCGCCCAGGGCTTCGCGCGATTCGAGCTGGGTCAGGAAACCCATGGCCAGCATCTCCTGGGCGCCGATGCGGTCGGCCGTCAGGAACAGCCGCTTGGCGTTGTCCAGTCCGAGCCGGCTGACATAGCGCTCGAGACCGCGCTGGTAGAAGTGCAGACCCAGCCGGGCCGCCGGCATGAACATGTCGATGCCCTCGCAGCCCAGCCGAAAGTCGCAGGCCAGCGCGATGTCGGTTGCACCACCATAGGCACTGCCCTGCAGCACCGCGAGGGTCACCGGCCGCGCATCCTCGATCGCGTTGACCACGGTGTCGAACGCCACCGTGCGCGCACCGCCGATGCGCGAGATGTCGTAGCCGCTGCAGAAGTACTTGCCTTCGGCGAGCAACTGCAGCACCAGCACCTCCGGGCTCGCATTCACCTCGGCGATATGGTCGATGAGCGCGGCGAGGTCGTCGGGCTCGAGCCGGTTGGCCTGGTCGGGGCGTCGCAGCGTGATGCGCGCGACGGCGCCGGTGATCTGCAAGTCGGGGATGGCCATGATCAGCGTCCTTGAAAATGAGGCGCTCGCTTGGCCATGAAGGCACGTCGGCCCTCCTGGTAGTCGTCGCTGTTGAAACAAATGTCGACCAGCCGGTCGATCTCGTCGGCACCGGCCACCGCCGAATAAGCTTCAAACACCCGCAGCGCCGACTTGGCGGCGTGCACCGTCAACGGCGCATTGCCAGCGATGCGCTGCGCGTAGTCGCGCACCTGCGTTTCGAGTTGCGCCTCGTCGACGACGAAGTTGATCAGGCCCAGTCGCAAGGCCTCGTCGGCTTCGAGAAAGCGCGCGCTGAACAAGATGTCCTTGGCCGACGACGGCCCCACCAGGCGCGCCAAAGCGGCGATGCCGGCGTACTCGTAGCCCAGACCGAGCTTGGCCGCCGGGATGCCGAAACGCGACGCGGGGGTGGCAAAGCGCAGGTCCGCGCTCAATGCCAGCGCCAGACCGCCACCGATGCAAAAGCCCTGGATCATCGCGATCAGCGGTTTGCTCAGTTGTGACAGGCCCTGCTGGCCGCGCGAGGCCACCTCGCCATAGGTCTTCTTCTGCTCGGCGTTGGCGCGGTACTGCTCGAACTCCGAGATGTCGGCGCCGGCGGCGAACGACTTGCCGCCGGCACCACGCATCACGACGACGCGCACTTGCGGGTCGGCTTCGAAGGCTTGGGCGGCGTCGCCCAGGCCTTGCCACATCTCCAGCGACACCGCGTTGCGGCGCTCGGGGTTGTTCAAGGTCAGCCAACCGACGCCTTGCTCGACTTCGGCAATGATCTTCGTGGTGCGCAGCGAAATCGTCCTGCGGTCGCCGCCGCTCATACCACTGACCCTTCGGACTTCATCTGCCGGATCGCGTCATCGTCGTAGCCAAGTTCTTTCAAAATCGCCCCGCTGTGTTCGCCGGGGTCTGGCCCAGCATGGTGAAAACGGTCGGGGTGGTCAAAACCCGAGAGATTGATCGGCGATCGAACGAGTTCGATCTCGCCCATCACCGGGTGCGTCGCGGGCCGCGTCATGCGCAAGTGCTTGACCTGCGCGTCTTCGAAAGCCTCGCCGATGTCGTGGATCGGCCCGCAAGGCACGTTGGCCGCATTCAATCTCGCGACCAAGTCGGCGACATCGAACTGCGTGGTGATCCGGTTGATGTCGGCATCGAGCTGCTGCCTGTGCGCCAGGCGCGACGCGCCGTCCTGGTAGTCGGGATGGTCCAGCAGCGCCTGGGCGCCCAGCGCCTCGCAAAAGCCACGCCACATGCGCCCCGAGCTCGCGGCAATGTTGACCAGCCCGTCGCGCGCCTGGTAAGTGCCCATGGGCGCGAGCGTCGGATGCGAATTGCCTTGCTGTTGTGCGACTTCGCGGTCGACCGTGTAGCGCGCGCCCTGGAAGTCCAGCTTGTTGATCATGCCCTCGAGCAGCGAGGTGTGGACCCATTGGCCTTGGCCGGTGTGTTCGCGGTGCAGCAGCGCCAGCAAGATGCCCTGGCCCAGGAACATGCCGGCGGTGGTGTCGGAGATCGCGATGCCCACCCGCACCGGCCCGCGCCCCGGCTCGCCGGTCACCGAACTGAGCCCGCTCAGGCCTTGCACGATCTGGTCGACGCCCGGACGCTCGCTGTAAGGGCCGTCCTGGCCAAAGCCCGAGATGCTTGCCAGGATGATGCGCGGGTTGATCTTCTTGAGCTGCTCATAGGTCAGACCCAATCTTTGCTTGACGCTGGAGCGGAAGTTCTCGACCACCACGTCGCTGCGCTCAACCAAGCGCTTCAAGACCTGCGCACCCTGCGCCGACTTCAGATCCAGGCGCAGGCTGCGCTTGTTGCGGTGCAGGTTCTGCTCATCCGAACCCCGGCGTCGGCCGGTCACCGAGTTGTCGTCGGCGGTGGCTTCGAGGCGCGTGACATCGGCGCCCCAGTCCGCCAGCAGCCGCACCGCGACCGGCCCAGCGCGGGCGATGGTCAGGTCGAGGACCTTGTAGCGGGCCAGAGGCAGCGCCGGGGGCGTGGACAGGGTTTCTGACATGGGCTGACTCTCTTTCGCTTCGGACTGAGACTGGGGTCGCGGGGACGGTCAAGCCAGCACCGCAACACCGCCAGGGTCGATCGCCAGTGGGGACTCCTGGCCGACCTCCAGCATGCAGGAAGGCGGCGCATGGACTTTCAAGGGCTCGCCGCCACTGCGCGGGCGCACCAGATAGTTCCAGTGCTCGCCGAGGTAAGTGCGCGAGACCACCGACACCCAACCCATGGCCACCGCGCCGGCCGCCGCCGGGCCGAGGAAGAGCGACTGCGGACGGATCGACAAGCGCGCAGCCGGCAGTTCCTGTGGCATGCCGGGCTGCGCCGGCAACTCGCCGTTCAAGCCATGGATCGTGATCCTGCCAGCCCGCACGCTGCCGTCGACGAGGTTGGTCTGGCCGATGAAACCGGCAACGAACGGCGTGCGCGGCTGGTTGTAGAGCTTCCAGGGCGTGTCGACTTGCTCGAGCCGGCCCAGGTTGAGCACCGCGATGCGGTCGGAGATCGTCATCGCCTCGGATTGGTCGTGCGTGACATACACCGTCGTGAACTTGAACTCGTCGTGCAGCCGCCGGATCTCTTGCGCCATCTCCTCGCGCAGGTTGGCGTCGAGGTTGGACAGCGGCTCGTCGAGCAGCAGCACCTCGGGTCGCACGACCATCGCGCGGGCCAGCGCCACGCGCTGCTGCTGCCCGCCCGACAACTCGGCCGGGTAGCGCTGCGCCAGCGGTGCCAGGTGCACCAGCTCCAGCATCTCGTGCACGCGCTGCTGGGCCTCCTTGGCCGGCGTTCGGCGCACGTTCAGGCCGAAGCCCACGTTCTCGGCCACCGTCATGTTCGGCCAGATCGCGTAGCTCTGGAAAATCATGGACATGCCCCGGTGCTCGGGCGCGACCGTGCGCTGCGCGGACGAGATCGGCCGGCCGTCGACCTCGATAGACCCGGCTGTCAACTCGATGAAGCCGGCGATCATCCGCAAAGTGGTCGTCTTGCCGCAACCCGAGGGGCCGAGCAAGGTGACGAGCTCGCCCTGGTGCAGGTCCAGGCTCAGGTCGTCGACCACTGCGACCGGGCCGTAGTTCTTGCGGATGTTCTTGAGTGCCAGTTTGGACATCGAGTCTCTTTCGTCAAGGCCGGCGCAGCATGAAGTCGCGGCCCGCCACCCGCATGCCCAGCGCGACCACCAGCGTGGTGATCGCCACCAGCACCACACCCATCGCGGCCAGGATCTCGTAGTTGCCCTGCTCGCTCAAATCCAGCGTCAGCACCGACACCACGCGAGAGGCCGGGCCGGTCAGGAAGACCGCTGTCGACAACTCCTTGGTGCAGACCACAAAAATCAGGATGAACACGCCCACCAGCGTCTTCTTGAGCAGCGGGAACACGACCTTCGCGAGCACCGTGATGCGGCCACCCCCGAGCACGCGCACGGCTTCCTCGAGTTCAGGGTTGAGAGACCGCACCGCCGCCGCGCAAGCCGTCACGGCGATCGGCAGAAAGCGCGTCGTGAAAGCGATCACGATCAGCACGCCCAGGCCGTAGAGCGAGAGCGGCGGGCCGGCGTATGCCGCGTACAAGCCGATCGCCAGGATCAAGCCGGGCACGGCGATCGGCGCGAGCGCCAGAAACTGCACCAGGCCCGGCCAGGGTGTGATGCGCCGCTGCGTCGCATAGGCCACGCACA
>CALQBT020000097.1 GCA_943328885.2 Bordetella parapertussis
CTGGCTGATGAGCGCTGCGCCGCGCGCCAGTGATGGCGAAAACACGCTCAACAAGGTCCACATGCAGCCGTTGCCGCTGAACCACCATGCGGTGGCGCAGCGCTTCGGCATCGACTTCATCACCTGCGGTTTCGGACAGACCGAGGCCGGCATGGGTTGCGCCGCGCTGATCGA
Source organism: Bordetella parapertussis (assembly GCA_943328885.2). Lineage (GTDB taxonomy): Bacteria > Pseudomonadota > Gammaproteobacteria > Burkholderiales > Burkholderiaceae_C > Pseudaquabacterium > Pseudaquabacterium parapertussis_A. The sequence continues at coordinate 175 of CALQBT020000097.1, forward strand.
CGAGTTGGGCGATACCGAAGGCACGCCCAAGGCCTTGTGGCGCGGGCCGTCCAAAGCGGAGGTTCGTGCGGCGATGTCGGCGTTCGGCATGCCGGTGATCCGCGGCGACCAGCCACTGGCCAAGGGTTTCATGGGCCTGCCCTCGCCGCTGCTCGATGCCGCGGTGCTCGACCCGGAAGACAACCAGGTCGCCGATGGCGAGCTGGGCCAGTTGGCCTTCCGTCCGCGCTTTCCAAGCCTGATCCTGGAAGCGTATTTCAAAAAGCCCGAAGCCACCATCCGCACCCTGCGCAACTGCTGGTTCCACACCGGGGATGCCTGCTACCGGGGCCAGGACGGGCTGTGGTATTTCGTCGACCGCATGGGAGGATTCTTCCGGGTGCGCGGCGAGAACGTGTCGTCGTACCAGGTTGAAGACCTGATCAACGGCCACCCCAAAGTGCGCGCCACGGCCGCCATTCCGGTACCGGCCGACGTCGGCGACGAGGACGATGTGGCGGTGTTCGTCGAACTCAAGGACGGGCAGTCAATGAGCGAGAGCGAACTGCGCGACCACGCGCGCGAGGTGATGCCCAAATACATGGTGCCCAGGCATGTGCGATTCGTGCCGGCACTGCCGCTGACCCCGACCAACAAGGTGGAGAAATACAAGCTCAAGCAGCAGCTGCTGGCCGAGTTGGGCAAGGCGCCGCGCACCGCGGCATGAAGCGGCGAGGCCGCGCCTGGAACAAGGTCCAAGTGCAATACGTTTGACGCCTCAGGCCATCAGGCGGGCTTGCGACGCCCGGCCGGTCAGTGAATGGCAATGACCCCGCAGGCGATGCGCCCGCCCGAATTACCGGTGGGCTGGGTGCTGTAGTCGTCGGGCTGGACATGGACGATCACCGTGCGACCGACCACGCTGGCAACGCCTGGCGCAAGACTCAAACCCGTCACCACAAACTTCTGTTCGGCCACGCCCTGGGCATCGGCCTTCAGTGCAGGCAGGTCGCCAGCGTGGTGCGGGGCGCTCTGCGGCCCGTGCGGCTTGCCATCGGGATTGAAGTGGCCGCCGGCGCTGCGTTCTTGCGCCCATGGCCGGGTCTGGCACAACCGCCCAGGCGCAGACAAGCACGGTGAGTGCTGAACTGTGGTCAAACTTTGCAAGCGAATTTCAAGGCGCCGGGCGCTGCAGCTGATGCAGGCCAGGCGCAAAACCTCAACGCTCCCTGAACGCGTTTTCCTTCAGCGCGACCAGCGGCTTGGACAGAAACTGCAGGATGGTGCGTTTGCCGGTGATGATGTCGATCTGCGCCTGCATGCCCGGGATGATCGAGAGCTTCTTGTCGATCGCCTCGATCACCGGCGTCTTGGTTTCGATCCGAACCTGGTAGAAGGCTTCGCCCTTCTCGTTGGGCACGGCGTCGGCGCTGATGTGGACAACGCGGCCTTCCATCGAGCCAAAGATCGCGTAATCAAATGCGGTGATCTTGACGTTGGCATGCTGGCCGATCTTGGTGAAACCGATGTCCTTGGGCTGCACCAGCGCCTCGACCACCAGTTGGTCATCACCCGGGACGATTTCGATGATCGGCTCACCCGGCTTGACGATGCCGCCGATGGTCGCGACGAAGACCCGGTTGACGATGCCTTTCATCGGCGCCCTGATGTCGGTGCGCGCGACCCGGTCGGCCAGCGCCGGCATCGATTGCTGCATCGCGTTCAAGTCACCCATCGTGCGGTTCAGGTCAGCCAGCGTCTCGCTGCGGAACTGGCCGATCGCGGCATCGCGGCGCGAGCGCATTTCAGCGATCGAGGCCCGCACACGCTCGAGCGTGACCGGCGCCAGATTGGCGCGGGCTTCGAGCTCGGCCATGCTGCGGTCGATGCGCACCAACTCGAGCCGCGGCTCCAGGCCGCGCTCGACCATGCTCGCCACCGTGCTGCGCTCTTCACGCCCGAGCGCCAGGCTTTGCAGGCTCGCATTCAGCGTGATCTGGGCTTCTTGCAGTTCGCGCGATTTTTGCTCGATCTGCGCGTCAATCACGCTGAGCTGGGCCGCCTGCTCGCTCTTCTTGGTCAGGTAGGCAGCGGTTTCAGCAGCGGCCACATCGGCCGCGAACTTCGCCACGTCCTTGCTGAAATGCAGCGCGCCGCCACTGGCCTGCGCATTCAGGCGCGAAGCGCGCGCGTCGAGCGCGAGCAATTGCTGGAAGCGCGATTGCTTCTCGGCATCGGGCGCAACCGTCGACAGCGCCACCAGCTTGTCGCCGGCGTTGACCTGCTGACCCGGCTTGGCAAGGATCGCGGTGACGATGCCACCTTCCAGATTCTGAATCACCTGCAGCTTGGCCGACGGGATGACGCGGCCATCGGCGCGCGTGACCGTGTCGATCTCGGCCAGCGCAGCCCAGATGAACAACACGATGAACATCGCGGTGATGAACCACAGCAGCCACAAGGAGGCAAGCCGCAGCTGCCCGCGCTTGCTGCTGCTGCCCGCCACCGTGGTCGCAGCCTCGCCAGCCAGGCGGTCTGCCCAGCGCGGAGGGGTGTCTTTTGCTCTGTTCAACATATCGAGACTCCGCCCGTCAAACCACGGTCATGCCGTTCGAGGGTGCTGCGGCCCGCGCAGCGGCTTGCTGCTGCGCACGCACCAACTCTTCAGGCGTGCCCTGCATCGTCACCCGGCCTTGTTCGACGACGATGATCTTGTTGACCAGTTGCAGCATCGTGCTCTTGTGGGTGATGGCGACAAACGTGCGGCCGTCGAGTTCTTGCTTCAATCGCTGCAACAGCTGCGCCTCGGCAGCCATGTCCATCGCGCTGGTCGCTTCGTCGAACACCAGGATCGCCGGCTTGCCCAGCAGCGCACGCGCGATCGCGACCGCCTGGCGCTGCCCGCCCGACAAGCCTTCGCCGCGCTCGCCCAGGCGCAGGCTGTAGCCTTCGGGGTGCTGACGCACAAAGTCTTCAACACCGGCGAGTTGGGCCGCATGCAAGATCTCGGCATCGCTGGGGAAATGCCCGCCCAGCGCGATGTTCTGCTTGATCGTGCCGCCGAGCAACCAGACATCCTGCAGCACCACACCGAGCGCAGCGCGCAGGTCTGCAGGGTCGATCTGGCGCACGTCGACACCGTCGATCAGCACCGCGCCCGAGTCGGGCTTGAACAAGCCCAGCACCAGCTTGGAGATCGTCGTCTTGCCCGAACCGACCTTGCCGATGATCGCCACGCGCTCGCCGGGCTGGATCTGGAACGACATGTCCTGCAACGTCGGCCGCGATGCGCCGGGATAGGTGAACGTGACGCCGCGGAATTCGATCGCGCCCTTGAACTCGGGCCTTGCCATGAAGACCGCGCCGGGCTGGTGTTCACGCTCTTGCGCCATCACCTTGGACAAGGCGCGGTAGCTGACGAAAGTCTGGTTCATCCGCGTCAGCAACTGGGTGATCTGGGCCATCGGCGCAATCGCCCGACCGGCCAGAATCGTGCAGGCAATGATCGCGCCAAAGCCAAGCTGCCCCTGCTGGACCAGCAGCGCACCGACGGTGACGACGCTGACCTGCACGAACTGCTGCGCCAGGCTCGCGACATTGGCAGCGATCTGCGCCAGCATGCGCGACTTCAGCCCGATGTGCGATTGGTGCGTCACCGCTTCCTGCCAGCGGCGGCGCATCTGCGCACCCGCGCCCAGCGACTTGATCGTCTCCAGGCCGCTGAGCGTTTCGACCAGGATCGCCTGCTTGTGGTGGCCGTCTTCCTGAGACGCCTGGGTCAGGCGCTTCAACTGCGGCTGCACCGCCATGCCGGCGATCAACATCACCGGAATTGCGATCAAGGGCACATAGACGATAGGCCCGCCGATCATGAAGATGATCACCAGGAACAGAAGCGCAAACGGCACATCGATGAAAGTGGTCAAGGTGGCCGACGTGAGGAAATCGCGTATCGACTCGAATTCTTTGAGCGTGCTGGCCAGTGCCCCAGTGCTGCCGCGCTTGGACTGCAGACGCGCGTCGAGAATCTGTTCGAACAGTGAATCGGCAATCGCTGCATCGGCCTTGGCGCTGGCCAGGTCGAGAAAATAGCCCCTCAGGGTGCGGATCACGAAATCGCTGATGAAGATCACCGACACGCCGATCAACAGCGCGATCAAGGTGTCCATCGCGTTGTTGGGGATCACCTTGTCATAGACGATCATCGAGAACACCGAACTCGCGATCGCAAACACATTGACCAAGAAAGCGGCCAGCGCGACCTGCACATAGACCCAGCGGCTGCGCAGGATCGGACCCCAGAACCAGTGGCCGTGGCGGCCGACGGCGTGGGTGGCTTCGCTCCCTTCGGCGCCCGACGCCAGGTTGCGCTGCATCAGGCTGACGGTGGTGCCGCTCAGACGCGCAAGCACATCGGCCAAGGGCAGCGAGGTCGGGCGCTCCGAGCGATCCGGGTCGACCACCAGCACGGCGGCATCGTCAAGCAGCGCCAGCAGCACCAGCACCTTGCCTTGCTGCGTGCGGCACAGCGCGGGCAGCATCGGCAGGCCGGGCAGCGCAGGGTCGATCTCGCCGACTTCGGTGTCAAAGCCCAGGCTGTCTGCGGCTTCGAGCAAGGTGTCTTGGGTCCACAGCCCCTGGCCGTGCGCCACACGCGAGCGCAGCGAGGCCGAGGACATGCCCTGGTCCTGGTAGGCCAGCACCGCGCGCAGGCCGGCTTCCAGTGGGTCGTGAGCCGCGTTCTGGGTCATCAAGCTAGTCCTTGCGGGCCGCGGCCCCGATGTCAAACAGCGGTGTCAGTTCCATCGCCAGATGCAGCAGCCGGTGGCGCGCCAGCGCATGGTCGACCACGCTGTCGATCAGATCGTGGCCGGCGATGTAGAGCTCTTCCTGCGAGCGCAGCAGGTCGAGCAAGGTGCCGCGTCGGAACGCGAACTGCTCGCGCACGGCCTCGAACGCCGATGCCGCGACCTGCACCGCGTCGCGACGGGCGGTGATCAGCGCATCGGTGTAGCGCGCATCGGCCAGGGCTTGGCCGATCGCGCGTTCGAGCTGGCGCCTGAGCTTGTCGAGTTCGAGGCGCGACTCCACCGCCCGCTGCTCGGCCTGGTTCTTGCGGGCGGTCTCAGCACCACCGGTGTAGAAGTTCTGCCGCATCACCAGGCCGATGGTCTTGTCCACGCCAGGCAAGGCGCCACCGCCGATGTCGCGCCGGGTGGCGCTGGCCTCGAGGTTCAGGCTGGGCAGCATCGCGGCAGAGGCGGACTTGGCGTCGTGGCCGGCGGCCAGGCTCTGCGCCAGCGCCTCAACGTAGCTGGCGTTGCGCAGGATCAGCGCGTCGGCCTCGTCGAAGCGGTCCAGGTCCAGCGCTGCAGCCTCGGGCAGCGCCAGTTCCGCCGCCGGTGCGCTGCCAAAGGTCTCGCGGTAGCTGGCCTGCGTGGTCATGAGCCGGCTCTGCGCGGCCACCAGCGCGGCCTGCGCGTCCGACAAGCGCGCGCGGGCGCGCAGCACATCGCTCTTGGAGCTGCCACCGAGCTGCTCGCGCTCCTCGATGAAATTGAGGATTTGCTGGCGTGACAAGCGGTTGACCTCGGCCAGCTTGAGCAGCTGGCGGGTGCGAAACACCTCGTGCCAGGCCGTGAGCGCGCGCAGCACCAGCTCGCTTCGCTTGGCCTCGGACTTGGCGTCGGCGGCGGTCTCTCTCGCGCGCTGAGCCTCGACCCGGCCACCGACCGCGCCAAAATCGTAGAGCATCTGGCGCGCGGTGACGCCGAGCGACTTGGAATTGTCCTGGTGTTCGGGCACGGCGATCCAGGGCTTCTTGACGGCGCCGTACTGGCGCTGCCCGGCGTCAAGATTGGCCGAGACCTGGGGCAGGTAGCCGGCATAGGCCTCGCGGGTGGCAAATCCGGCGGTCAGCTTTTGCTCGCTGCTGAGCCTGAGCTCGGGGTGCGCCAGCACCGCGGCCTGGATCTGCGGCCCGATGCTGGCCAGCGGCGGTCGCCCCGAGCGGCTGCCGGTCCAGGCAATGGCCTGGTTCAAGAAGCCGATCAGTTGGTCAGCCACGCTGTGCACACGCAGTTGCTCGACATTGGCCACAGCGGCCGGAACTGTTGGTGCTATCAAGCCTTGACCATGACCAGGCGCCAGCAAGGCCCAGAAGCAAAATGACCCCCGAAGGAGACATTCGAGATTGATTTCCTTCAACATCGATTCAAGAGAGGACGTAAGTCAATGCGGCCGGGACCAGGATACTTGCCAGATCGCCGTCGAAGTCGATCACGATGCCACTGCTCAGCAAGCGCATGCCAAACCCCGCATGGGTGTCGCGCTGAACCAGCAAGTGGATGACCTTGCCGAGAAAGCCATGACTCGTTGCCGTGCGAACTGGCTGTCGGCGACACCAAAGACAACCCTATCGATCCTCACTACGATCATCACTAGATCCCCGAAGCGTTCGAATTCGGCGGCCTGGCCAATCGCCATGCCCCCATCGCTGTAGATGATCGCGACATCATCGACCGGGCCGATGCCCAAACTGTAGAGCCATCACTTCGCTGCCCGAGCTAGCCGGCGCTTCGGTCAGATCGCTGTGCCAGAACAAGGCCGGTGACATAGCAGCCAACATCGGCGACACACCATGAAGTATCGAGGTTTCCTCCGCACAAGCCGATAGTTGCTCGACAGTGCGGTCCACCCAGTTTCTCTGGAGCGACGCCGAATTCGTACCTTCAGTGCTGCCCAGCAATTGCAGCATCTCGTTGCACCGCCCAAGCGCTTGTGTCATATCCGACACTCGGCCCTCCAGCGATGCCGGGTGAGTGGCCGAGGCATCGACTTGCTGTGCCGAGGCCAGCCAAACGTCAACCAATTCATGGCTGGCACCGTCCGTTGAGTCATAACTGCTCGTCAAACCAATCACATTGCCGTTGTCCAGCGACAAGGTCGTCGTGGCGCTCAGTCGCAACGCGCTGATACCCAGTGCATCAAGCTGTTTCAACTCCGCGGCTTGCGACAGTCCGTCGCTGTTGGCGTCTACCCAAACTGCCAACGATGTGAAGATCGCGTCCCGTGAGTCGATCACACTATCGCCATTGCCATCCAGTAACGCCAAGGCCGCAAAGCCGTCGGCCGCATGGCTGCCGTCAGACAGCAAAGTGCCGCTGCCGAACAACTCGCCGCCATCGTCGATCACCCCGTTGTGGTTGCGGTCCAGCACCAACAGGCCATCGGCGGGCGCAACCCAGCCAGTAGCCGCTGCATGGCCCAGGTTGGCCACATCGAATTGCACGCCTGCGCTCAAGCCCAATGTCTGCACACCATTGCCGTCGAGGTCAAGCATCAGCGGTGTCACCAGGCCGCCGGTTTTGGTCTTCACAATCTTGCTCTGGGCTGGTGTCAACGCTGACACCTGCGCGGTGGTGAATGCGAACAACTGCGCAGTACTCAAGCTTGAAATCTGCGCCGTCGTCAGTGCCTGGATCTCTGCTGTCGTGAAGGCGCGAATTTGTGTCGTGCCAAGAGCAGCGAGATCCGCAGTTTCGAGCTTTGCGACCTGCGCAGTCGTCAAGGCAGCGATTTGGCTGCTTGTCAGCGCCGTGAACTGCGCCGTCGTCAACAAGTTCAGCCGCGCTGCGGTCAGCGCAGGCAATTGCAGCGTCGTCAGCGCCGCCACCTGTACAGGGGTCAAGCTCACCCAATTCGCGCTGCTCAGTGCGTTGAGCTGAACCACAGACAGAGCAGCAATTTGTACGTTGGTCACGCCGACCAGCTGAGTCGAACTCAGTGCGGCAAGCTTCGCCGTCTTCAGTACAGCCATGTCAGCCGGCGTGAGCGCGCCAATCTGGGCCGCACTCAGCACCGCAAAGTCTGCGCTCTCGAGCGCGACGACCTGGGCGGTCGTCAACGCCGCGATTTGGGTCGTCGTCAGCGCCGTGAACTGCGCCGTCGTGAGCGCATTCAGCCGCGTGGTGCTCAGCGCGGCGAGCTGTGGCGCCGCCAGCGCGGCCACCTGGCTGCCGCCGAGCTTGATCCACTGCGCGCTGCTCAACGCGCTGAGCTGGTTTACCGACAGCGCGGCGACCTGGCTGGCGGTCAGCGCGCCCACCTGCGACGTGCCAAGCCGGGCAACTTGCGCAGTGC
>CALQBT020000098.1 GCA_943328885.2 Bordetella parapertussis
TACGCGTTCGCTGGCGCTTTGGCGGCGAGATCCGCGCCGCCGGCGACGTGCTGGTCGACATGGTGCCGCTGCTGGCACGCACCGGCTTCGACACAGCGCAGTTGCGCCCGGACCAAAAACTCGAAGCCGCCGAGCGCGCGCTCGGCTACTTCGCCGGGCATTACCAGGGTGACGTGTTGCAGCCGCTGCCGGCCTTCGCGCGCGACCTGCCGCAAGAGATGGCCCAGGCCAAAGCGAACGCCGACACCTTCGCCGGTCAGGGGATCTGACCGATGAGCGCGATCGCGCTGTACGGCCGGCTGACACCAGGCTTTGCCGAGCGGCTGGCGCAGACGCTGGCCATGTTGGAGTCGGCCGCCAGCAGCCACGCCGGCGCCATCGTCCAAGCCACCAGCCTGGGCGCCGAAGACATGGTGTTGACCGACCTGATCGCCCGCCATGGGATGCCAGTGCTCATCGCAACGCTCGAGACCGGCCAGTTGCACCGCGAGACCACCGACTTGATCACGACCATCACCCGCCGCTATGGCCTGGCGGTCGAGGTCTACCGGCCTCAGGCCGAGGCCGTGCTGCATTTCGTCGCGACCCAGGGCGAGGCCCCGATGTTTCGCAGCCTGGCACTGCGCAAAGCCTGCTGCAGCCTGCGCAAGATGGAGCCATTGGCGCGAATGCTCAGTGGGCATCAGGCCTGGATCACCGGGCTGCGCCGTGAACAAAGCCAGGCCCGCGGCGGCGTGCCGTTCCAGGAGATCGACGACGCCGGTCGGGTCAAGCTCAACCCGCTGGCCGACTGGACCTGGGCCGATGTCTGGCACTACATCGACCTCCACAAAGTGCCTTACAACCCGCTGCACGACCAGTTCATGCCCAGCATAGGTTGCGCACCCTGCACGCGGCCGATCGCGGTGGGCGAGGACTTCCGCGCCGGCCGCTGGTGGTGGGAGGAGTCGACCAAGGAATGCGGCTTGCACGTGAAGACTGAAACCGAACCGATGATCGGCGCCACCGCATGAACGCCCGAGCCAATGTCAACCACTTGATCGAAGCGCTGTTGCCTGAACTCGACCAGCGCCATCTCGACTGGCTCGAAGAAGAGGCGATCTTCATCCTGCGCGAGGTCGCAGCATCGTTCGAGCGGCCAGCGCTGCTGTTCTCCGGCGGCAAAGACTCTTGCGTCGTGCTTCGGCTGGCCGAGAAAGCCTTCAAGACCCGCGTCAACGCCAACGGACACGGCAATGATTTCAAGGGCAAGCTGCCCTTCCCGCTGCTGCATGTGGACACCGGCCACAACTTCCCCGAAGTGATCAGCTTCCGAGACCAGCGCGTGGCCGAGATGGGCGAGCGACTGGTCGTCGGCCACCTCGAAGATTCGATCAAGCGCGGCAGCGTGCGGCTGGCCCATCCACTGGAGTCGCGCAACGGCCACCAGACCGTGGCGCTGCTTGAGTCGATCGAAGAGCACCGCTTCGATTGCTTGATCGGCGGCGCGCGGCGCGACGAGGAAAAAGCCCGAGCCAAGGAACGGATCTTCAGCCACCGCGATGCTTTCGGCCAGTGGAGCCCGAAAGAGCAACGCCCGGAGCTTTGGACGCTGTTCAACACCCGGCACAGGCCGGGCGAGCATTTCCGCTCGTTCCCGATCAGCAACTGGACCGAGCTCGACGTCTGGCTTTACCTGGCGCGCGAGGACATCCCTTTGCCGAACCTGTATTACTCGCACCAACGCCAAGTGATCCGCCGCAAAGGACTGCTGGTGCCGCTGACCGAGGTGACGCCGCCAGAAGCTGGCGAGACCGTTGAGACCGCCACCGTGCGATTTCGCACCGTCGGCGACATGACCTGCACCTGCCCGGTCGAGAGCCTGGCCGCCAACGCCGCAGAGATCGTCGCCGAAACGCTGACCGCCACCGTCAGCGAGCGCGGCGCCACCCGGATGGACGATCGAACTTCAGAGGCCTCGATGGAACGTCGCAAGAAGGAAGGGTATTTCTGACCCACCCCTGAAGCGCCTTCGGTGCTTCCCCCTCAAGGGAACCGAGCCAGAGGCCAGGCGAAGCCGGTTCCGCGCCGGTCGTGTGCTGACACCTGCCCCGATGATGCCGTCTGGGCGACCTGGAGAGATGAAGTGAATGCCGTCCTGAAACCCACCGCGCAAGCCGCGGACCACCGCGCACTGCGCTTCCTGACCGCCGGCAGCGTCGACGACGGCAAGAGCACCTTGATCGGCCGCCTGCTGTTCGACAGCCAGGCCATCCTGGCTGACCAGCTCGACACCTTGCAAAAACGTGCAGCTGGCGAGCCCATAGACCTGTCGCTGCTGACCGACGGGCTGGAGGCCGAGCGCGAGCAAGGCATCACGATCGACGTGGCCTTCCGCTACTTCGCCACGCGCAAACGCAAGTTCATCATCGCCGACGCGCCAGGCCATGAGCAGTACACCCGCAACATGGTCACCGCCGCGGCGGGCAGCGACGCCGCCGTGGTGCTCGTCGACATCACCAAGCTCGACTGGCAGAGCTCGCAGCCAACGCTGCTGCCGCAGACCCGCCGCCACGCGCTGCTGGCCCACCTGCTGCGCGTGCCCAGCATCGTCTTCGCCGTCAACAAACTCGACGCGGTGGAACAACCGCAAGCCGCTTTCGAAGCCACGAGAGATGCGCTGCTGGCCTCTGCCGAGGAAGCCGGCATCACCGAGCTGGCCGGCATCATCCCGGTGAGCGCGCTGCGCGGTGACAACGTCACCCAGCCGCTGGATGCCGACTGGTACGACGGCCCCAGCCTGCTGCAACTGCTGGAGAGCCTGCCCACGACCCGGGAACGTACCGAGGGCGCGCTGCTGCAACCGGTGCAGTACGTGGCGCGCGACGGCGGTGAAACCGGCGAAGGCGCCGGCCACCTGGCACGCGTGTTTTGGGGCCGTATCGCCCACGGCAGCGTCAAGCCCGGCGATGCGGTACAGGTCTTTCCCAGTGGCGAACTCGCGGTGGTGTCCGAACTGCGGCGCGCCGGCGTCACGGTGGCCCTGGCGCAGGCAGGTGAATCGGCCGGCATCGTGCTGGACCGCCAGCTTGACATCTCGCGCGGCGACTGGATCGCCACGCCGGGCAGCCTGACCGCCACGCAGCGCTTCTCGGCAACCTTGGCCTGGCTCGACACCGAGCCGGCCACCGTCGGCCGCAAGTACTGGCTGCGCCACGGCAACCGCTGGGTTCAGGCGCGGCTGGCCGCGATCGATCACCGGCTCGACATCCACAGCCTGCAAACGGTGGACGCCCAGGCGCTAGGCGTCAACGAGATCGGTCTGGTTCAGATCGAGCTGCAGCAGCCTCTGCCGCTTGAGCCCTATCTCAGCAATCGCGTCGGCGGTGCGCTGATCTTGGTCGACCCGACCAGCCATCGCACCAGCGGCGCGCTGCTGGTCAAGTCATTGGCTTGAACACCGTGAGCCCAGCCACCGCGCCCGCCCGCGTCGTCTTCATCGGCGCGGGCCCAGGCGCGGCCGACTTGATCACGCTGCGCGGCGCACGCCGATTAGCACTGGCAGAGGTCGTGCTGTTCGATGCGCTGACCGATCCGGCACTGCGTGAGTACGCGCCAAAAGCACGTTGGGTTGACGTGGGCAAGCGAGGTTTCGGCCACGCCACCGGCCAAGCGCAGATCAACGCACTGCTGCTGCAAGCCGCGCAAACGCATCGACAGGTGGTGCGGCTCAAGGGCGGAGATCCCAGCGTCTTCGGCCGGCTTGAAGAAGAGCTCGAAGCGCTGCGCAGCCAGGGCATCGCCTGCGAGGTCGTGCCCGGCGTGACCGCCGCACTGGCAGCCGCCGCCCACAGCCAGCGCCCGCTCACCCGGCGCGGCAACGGGCGCAGCGTCAGCCTGAGCACAGCGATGACCCATCTCGGCCAGCTGCGCGCCGGCCGCAGCGCTGACACCGAGGTTTTTTACATGGCCGGCCGTCAGCTGCCGGCACTCTCGCGCAAGCTGGCCGAGGCGGGTTGGCCCAGTGGCACGGTGGTCTGCGTGGTCTCGCGCGCCGGCTGGCCGGATGCGCTGACCACCTCGCACAGTGTGGCGACGCTGGCCGACGCGGCGTCGCTGCATGCCGACCGGCCGGCCGTGGTCACCGTCGGTGCCGGCGCTGTGGCGCTGGCCGACAAGACCCCTTGGCTTGAGCGGCATCAAGCTGTTCAGAACGACCCAAGCCCTTAAAATCCGCCTTTGCTCACCATGCGCCAAGCCCGGTGAGCCGAGATCGAAGCCCTCACAACATCACAAGAGCCCATGACCCACGTCGTCACCGAATCGTGCATCCGCTGCAAGTACACCGACTGCGTCGATGTGTGCCCGGTCGATTGCTTCCGCGAAGGCCCGAATTTCCTGACCATCGACCCTGACGAGTGCATCGACTGCGCGGTCTGCATCCCAGAGTGCCCGGTCAACGCGATCCTGCCCGAAGAAGACGTGCCAAGCGAACAGCTTCACTTCATCAAGCTCAATGCCGATCTGGCCAAGAACTGGCCCAGCATCACCAAGCGCAAAACACCGTTGCCTGACGCGGACGACTGGAAAGACCGCAAGGACAAGTTGTCCGAGTTGATACGCTGACCCGTCATGCCCAAGGCTGACCGCGTCGGCGCGATCGAGACCGATGCGGTGGTCATCGGTGCGGGGCCGGTGGGGCTGTTCCAGGTCTTCCAGCTAGGGCTGTTGGGCATCACCGCCCATGTCGTCGATGCGCTGCCAGTGGCAGGCGGCCAATGCATCGAGCTCTATGCCGACAAACCAATCTACGACATCCCTGCGATCAAAGTCTGCACTGGCCGCGAACTCGTCGATCGACTGCTGCAGCAGATCGAACCCTTTGCAGCGAGCTTCCACCTCGGCCAAACCCTGCGTTCGCTAGCCCAGCGCGAAGATGGCAGATTCGATCTCGAGACCAGCAGCGGCCAGTGTTTCGTCAGCCGCACGGTGTTCATCGCCGCCGGCGTCGGCGCTTTCCAGCCGCGCAGCCTGAAGGTCGAGGGCTTTGAGCGCCACCTCGGCAGCCAGATCTATCACCATGCGCCCGACGCTGCGCTGCTGGCCGGCCAGCAGGTGCTGGTGCTGGGGGATGACGACGCGGCCGTGAACACGGCGCTGGATCTGGCGACTGCCGACACAGCACATCGCCCCGCCAGCGTGACCTTGCTGCACCGGCGCAGCGTGTTGAGCGCGGCGCCTGCCACCCTGGCCCGCTTCCAAGACCTGTGCGACAGCGGCGCGCTGCGCTTCGAAGTCGGTCAGATCCTGAGCCTGGAAGAAAGAGACAGCACCGAACCACGATTGGTCGCGGTGCAGTTGACCGGCGAGGACGGCCAAGCGCGCCGCCTGGCGGTCGACGTGATGCTGGTGTGTCTAGGGCTGAGCCCCAAGCTCGGTCCGATCGCGCAGTGGGGGCTGGCGATGGCGCGCCGCCAACTGCTGGTCGACGCCGCGTTTTTTGAGACCAGCACGCCAGGCATCCATGCCGTCGGCGACGTGGTCAGCTACCCCGGCAAGAAAAAACTGATCGTCTCGGGGTTTCACGAGGCCACGCTGGCCGCTTATGCTGCTGCCGCGCGGCTGCGACCCGATGAACCGGTGCTGCTGCAGTACACCACCACCAGCCCGAAGCTGCACCAGAGGCTGGGGCTGGCGTCGACGGCGCGCGACCGCTGAACTGCCAGCGCGCCTGCCCGCTTGCCCGCTTACCCGCCGCACCGGTCGGGCCACGCGACAGCTGCGCTGAGGCTGCATCGACGATAATCACAGCTGTTGCCGAGCCCGCAAGGGCCCGGCCACTCTTCGCTAGGGGTGTTGTGCTGCGCAAGCCGCACGACTGAGATAAACCCTTTGAACCTGATCGAGGTAATCCTCGCGCATGGGAAGCAACCTGAAACACGCCCCGATGTCAGCTCGGGCCTGCACCAGTGTTTGCCCACCTGTGATTGCAATGAAAGCATCACGATGGCAGTTCAATTTTTCCGTTTCAATGTGTCCCGCCGACGGGCAATCACCCAGGCGGCACTGCTGCTCGCATCGATACCAGCGCCGGCTCAGGGCGTCGACGCGTCCGCCACTCAAACCGTCACCGTCAGCGGCCGCAATGCAGCCCAGGCGATCAGTCTGGCAGGCTTTGGCGACATCCCGCTGGCCCGATCGCCGTTCTCGGCCACCGTGCTGACCAACAACCAACTGCGTGACGCCGGGGTCAGCGGTATCGGCGACCTGACCCGGCTCGATGCGAGTACCACCGACGCCTACAACGCGCCGGGCTACTGGGGGCAGTTGGCGGTGCGCGGGTTCACACTCGACAACCGCTTCAACTACCGTCGCGACGGCTTGCCGATCAACGCCGAAACAGTGGTCGCCCAGGGCAACAAGCAGGCGCTTGAAATCCTCAAAGGCACCAGCGGCCTGCAAGCCGGCACCAGCGCGCCCGGTGGCCTGGTCAACCTGATCGTCAAGCGGCCGGTCGAACAGATCAGCAGCGCCACGCTGGGCTGGGAGCAAAACGGCACGCTCAGCGCTGCGGCCGATGTCGGGCGGCGACAAGGTGGCTTGGGCTGGCGCATCAACGCCAGCGCCGACCGGCTCGACCCGACGACCCAGAACAGCCGCGGCAGCCGCGGCATGGTGTCGGCAGCTGTCGAGGCGCAACTTGCCACCGGCAGCCTGCTCGAAGCGGAGCTCGAATGGAGCCGCCAAAGTCAGCCCAGCACCCCGGGCTTCAGCCTGCTGGGCAGCCGCCTGCCAGCGGCCGCCAGCATCGACCCACGCATCAACCTCAACAACCAGTCCTGGAGCCTGCCGGTGGTCTTCGAAGGCCGGACCGCCTCGCTGCGCTACACCCAGGCACTGGCGGCCGACCTCAACCTGGTCGCCCACGCGATGCAACAGCGTCTGGCAACGGACGACCGGATCGCGTTTCCATTCGGCTGCAGCGCCGAAAACAACTACAGCAGTTACTGCAGCGACGGCAGCTTCGACCTGTACGACTACCGCAGCAACGGCGAGCAGCGCAGCAGCGACGCGCTCGACGTCTCGGTCAACGGTCAAGGCAGCGCGCTGGGACTGGCACACCGCTTCAATGCTGGCTTGCTGACCACGCGCTACCAAGCCAGGTTCAAGCGTGAGGCCTACAACTGGGTTGGTATCGGCCAGATCAATGGACTGCTACAGGTGCCGGCCGACCCCAGCCTCAACTACGCGCAGACAAACCGCGACGAACGCAGCACTGAACTGCACCTGCAAGACGTCATCACACTCGCGCCCCAATGGAGCTTGTGGGCCGGCCTGCGCCACAGCCGTCTGCAACGCGACAGCGTGAGCACAGATGGCGCGACGCCCACGCACTACACGCAAGCGGTCAGCACGCCCTGGCTGGCATTGAGCCACGCCCTCAACGCCCAAGACCTGGGCTACCTCAGTTGGGGTCAGGGGCTTGAGTCTGAACTGGCGCCGAACCTGCCAACGTATCGAAACGCAGGCCAGGCCTTGCTTGCTCTCAAAAGTCGTCAGATTGAGATCGGCTTGAAACACAGCGAAAACTCGCTGGACTGGCGCATGGCCGGTTTTGACATCCAGCGTCCAACTTGGCGCGATATCGGCGCCTGTGACATTGCAGCAAGTTGCACTCGCCAAGCCGACGGTCAAGCCAGACACCGCGGTGTCGAGGCCGAGGTCGATTGGCGCATCGGCGCCTGGAACCTTCGCGGCAGCGCGATGACGCTGCAAGCACGCCGCGAGGGATCGGCCGACGCCACGCTCAACGGCCTGCGGCCCGCCAATGTACCGGCATCGAGCCTGAAGGCACAGGCTGCCTACAACGTCACCGCCCTACCCGGTTTGGCCCTGCTGGGCTTCGTGACGCGTGAAGGCGAACGCATGGTGTTGCCCGACAACAGCGTTGCCACGCCAGGCTGGACCCGCCTGGACCTGGCCGCACGCTACCGCCACAAGCTCGGCACACAAACCCTGGTGTGGCGTGTAGGCATAGACAACCTGACCGATCACCGGGCCTGGAAGGAGGCGCCCTACCAGTATGACCACGCCTACCTGTACCCGCTGGCGCCGAGGTCCTTGCACGGCTCAGTGCAGATTGGCTTTTGACCTGTTTCATACAATCCAGGCTATACTCTAAGGCTCAATTCCTCGATAGCTCAGTTGGTAGAGCGCCGGACTGTTAATCCGTAGGTCCCAGGTTCGAGCCCTGGTCGAGGAGCCA
>CALQBT020000099.1 GCA_943328885.2 Bordetella parapertussis
ATCTCGGCGGCGCGCCCGCCCAGCAGGACCGCGAGTCGGTTGCGCAGTTCGCTGCGGCGCGCCAGGTAGCGGTCTTCGCTGGGCCGTTGCATCGTGTAGCCCAGCGCGCCGATGCCGCGCGGGATGATCGAGATCTTGTGCACCGCGTCGGTTCCGGGCAGGCACATCGCGACCAGCGCGTGACCCATCTCGTGCACGGCCACGGTGCGGCGCTCGGCCTCGCCCAGCACCCGCTGGTGCTTCTCCAGCCCGGCGACGATGCGCTCGACCGCGGCGGTGAAATCGGTCATCGCCACCGCCTCGGCGTTGCGCCGGGTCGCCAGCAGTGCGGCCTCGTTGACGAGGTTGGCCAGATCGGCGCCGGCAAAACCGGGGGTCAGCGCGGCCACCGCGTCGGCGGCGACATCGGCGCCCAGCTTGACCTTCTTGAAGTGCACCCGCAGCACGTCGGCGCGGCCTTTGCGGTCGGGCCGGTCTACCAGCACTTGGCGGTCGAAGCGGCCGGCACGCAGCAGCGCCGCGTCCAACACCTCGGGCCGGTTGGTCGCAGCCAGGATCACCACACCGGTGCTCGCGTCGAAGCCGTCCATCTCGGCCAGCAACTGGTTCAAGGTCTGTTCTTTCTCGTCATGGCCGCCGGCCATCGGTCCGAAACCGCGGGCCCGACCCAGCGCATCGAGTTCGTCGATGAAGATGATGCAAGGCGCCGAGGCGCGGGCCTGTTCGAACAGGTCGCGCACCCGCGCTGCGCCGACGCCAACGAACATCTCGACGAACTCCGAGCCGGTGATGCTGAAGAACGGCACGCCGGCCTCGCCGGCCATCGCCCGCGCCAACAAGGTCTTGCCGGTGCCTGGCGGGCCGACCAGCAGCACGCCCTTGGGCATGTGCGCGCCGAGCCGGCCATAGGCCTGGGGGTTCTTCAGAAAATCAACCGACTCGCGCAACTCGGCCTTGGCCTCGTCGACGCCGGCGACATCGTCGAAAGTGACCTGAATGTCGGTCTCCGAGTGCAGCTTGGCGCGGCTCTTGCCCACCGACAACAGCCCGCCGATACCACCCATCCCGCCCTGGGCCGCCATCTTGCGGCCGATGAAACTCCACACGCCCAGCAACAGCAGCGCAGGCAGCACCCAGCTCAGCAGGTCGCGCAACAGCGTGTTCTCGACCACGCCCTCGAAACGCACGTCGTAGCTGGCCAGCTCTCGCGCCAAGTCGGGCGCCACCCGGGTGGTGACGATGCGGTGGCGGCCATCGGGCTGAGGGTTCTTGAGCTTGCCCTCGATGAACTGGCTGCCGATTGCGATCGATTCGATCTTGCCGGCCTTGAGTTGTTGCACGAACTCGCTGTAGGGAATCGGCTGCACCTGGGTGCCGCTGACCCAGAGGTCGCGCAGCCAGAACAGCGCGACCAGCGCCAGCAGCAAGGGCCACAACTGGGCCGGCTTCCAGGGTGTGCCGAGCGGAGAGTGCTGTCCTGATCTGGGCGCAGAGCCTGGCGATGAGGGCGGTAAAAGGGGTGGCATGGAGGGTTCCTTCGAGAGCCATCGTGCCAGCCACAGACAATCGCCGGCATGACACAGCGCGTGATCGGCGTCGATTTCTCCAGCCGGCCCAGCCGGCGCAAACCCATCGTGATGGCCAGCGGCTTGCTGCACGGCGCGGTGCTGCAGTTCGTTGGCCTGCAGCGGTTCGAGACCTTGGAGGATTTCGGTGCCTGGTTGGCACTGCCTGGCCCCTGGGTCGGTGGTTTCGACCTGCCGTTCGGCCTGCCGCGTGATCTCGTCACGCCCTTGGGCTGGCCGCTCGACTGGGCTGGCTGCATGGCGCATTACGCCGGACTGAGCCGGCAGCAGATCCGCGACACCTTCGCCGCTTTCTGCGATGCCAGGCCGGCGGGCGCCAAGTTCGCGCACCGCGCTTGCGACTTGCCTGCTGGCTCCAGCCCGTCGATGAAATGGGTCAACCCGCCGGTGGCCTACATGCTGCACGCCGGTGTGCCGCTGCTGCGCGCTGCCGGGCTGTGCCTGCCGGCGCACGAACCCGGGCAAGGCGATGTCGAGCGGGTCGCTCTCGAGGCCTACCCCGGCATGCTCGCGCGCGAGCTGATCGCGCGGCGCTCGTACAAGAGCGATGAGGTGGCCAAGCAGACCCCGGACCGCTTGATCGCCCGCAAGGACATCGTCGAGACGCTGGAACAAGGTCGCACCCGGCTGGCCCTGCGCCTCAAGCTCAGCGCGGCCCAGCGCGACATCCTGGCCGACGACGCCAGCGGCGACTCGCTCGACGCGGTGTTGTGCCTGGTGCAAGCGGCTTGGGCTGTGCGTCAGCCGGCCTGGGGTCTGCCGCTGGCGGTCGACCCGTTAGAGGGCTGGATCTTGACAGCCTCGGCTACCATCGCGCCGGGCTCTGAGTCAGGGCCGGCATCCAGATTGTGAACAGGACCGGGATTGGGCACCGACAACGCATACGCCGAGCTGGGTCTGGCCCCGGGAGCCTCAGCCGCCGAGGTCAAGTCGGCTTGGCGTCGTCTGGTGTCGGCCTGGCACCCCGACCGCAACGACAGCGCAGGGGCGGTCGGGCGGATGCAGCGCATCAACCAGGCTTTTGAGACGCTACGCAGCGCCGGATTTCCGGCCGACGCTGGCCGTCGCAGCCCGGATCGCGATCGCCGCCGCGCCGCGGCCGGTGAGCCGGGTCCGACCAGCGGCGCGGCGCAGACCGACCGCAGCGGCCGCAGCGGCCGCACGATCAGCCGCAAGATCAAGCTGACGCTGGAAGAGGCGGGGCTGGGTTGCACCAAGCTGTTGCGCGGCAAGGCCAACAGCCCCTGCGCGGCATGCGCTGGGGCAGGTCGGCGAGCCATGGCGGCTGCCTGCCCGGCCTGCGAGGGGACAGGCGCGCTGAGGCAGCGATCCTGGTACGGCTTGTTCGGCAGCCCGGTCGACTGCGTTGACTGCGGCGGCAGTGGCATCGCCCACCAAGCCTGCAGCGCCTGCCAGGGCAGTGGCAAGCAGCCCGGCTACCGCGTGACCGTGCGACTGCCACCGGGCGTGCGCAGCGGTGACCAGTTGCAGGTCGACGCACGCCGGATGCGAGCCGACCAGAGTCCTGGCGACTTGCTGATCCGGGTCGAGGTCGTCGCCCATCCCTTGTTCACATGGAACGACGAATTCCAACTGCGCTGCGAGTTGCCAGTCAACGGTTTTGCCTGGATCGCGAACCGGGCGGTATCGGTGCCCACCTTGTCTGGCCCGCAAAGCCTGCAACTCGACCGTGACCAACTCGATTACCGCTTGCCTGGCGCGGGCTTTCCGGTGACGCGCCGGGGCCCGCGCGGCGATCTGCTGCTGCGGATCGTGCCGATCTTTCCGGTGCGCTTGTCGAACGACCAGGAGATCTTGCTCGACCAGTTGCTCGCCACCACCGCAGGCCCCGACGGCCAGGCTGGCGATCCGCGGCTCGCCGCTTGGCAGAAAAACCTGCGTGACTGGGCGCTCGGGCTGGCCAGCAGCAAGACCTGAATCTGTCCAGCACCGGCCAGCGGTGCGCGGGCAGCCGGCCTTGGGTTCATAGGCGATGGCTTTCTGCGCCATTGGAAGAAGTCCCGAGGCGGGAGATCGCCTGCTTTGGTATGCTGATGCTTAGGATCGCTAAGCATTTCCCATCGGTTTAATCGCTTTTCAATGTCTGTTGCCCTGCCCACATCGCGTTTGCCCCGCCGCCAGGCGAGCGCCGCGCATGACGCTTTGGCGCAGGTCGATGCCCATGCGGCCGCGGCAGAGGTCCTGGTGGTGCTGCCCCAGGTGATGGACGCGATGCGGCTGGCGATGCGGTCTCAGCTCGACGGCCCATTGACCGTGCCGCAGTTTCGCGGGCTGAACTTCATAGACCGCCATCCGGGCAGCTCGGTTAGCGCGCTGGCCGGGTTTCTCGGCGTGACCCTGGCCACCGCGTCGGCGATGGCGCATCGCCTGGTACTCGCCGGTCATCTGCAAGCCCATGGCAGTCTGAGCGACCGCCGCCGCACCGAGTTGCAGCTCTGCGCCAGTGGCAAGGCCTTGCTCGAACGCATGCGCGAGCAGACCCAGTCCGATCTGGCGCGCGCGCTGCAGGACTGCACGCCAGTGCAGCTCAGCGCGCTGGTGCAAGGTCTGGGTGTGCTCAATACCGCTTTTCCCCGTGTCGAATCCCCCCAGGCCGATTCACATCGACCCGTTTTTTCTGGAGACCGCATTGAACCGGCTGCTTCCTGACTCATTTCTCGGCGCGCTGGCCTCTCGTGGCATGGCCTGCTTGCTGATCACCACAGCACTGCTTGGCTGCGGGCCGAGGGGCGCAGCGCCCGATGCAGTGCCCAGCGCTTTGCCCGCCTCCGGCGCGGCAGGGCCGGCGGGCCCAGCGAGCGCGGCATCGAGGCCTGCTGGCGGCGCATCGGCACCGCCCGTCAGTGTGACGCTGCTGCGCGTCAGCGCGCGCGATTTCAGCGTCGCGCTCGAGGCCAGCGGCACGGTCACCGCGCTCAGCAGCATCGACGTCAAGCCCCAGGTCAGCGCCCAGGTGCTGGCCGTGCATGTCAAGGAAGGTCAGTTCGTTCAGCGCGGCCAGCTGCTGTTCACGCTCGACGCGCGCGCCGACGAGGCCAACCTGAAGAAAGCCGAGGCGCAGAAGCAAAAAGACGAGGCCACACTGGCCGACGCGCGGCGCCAGTTGGCGCGCAACCAGGACTTGCTGGCCAAGAACTTCATCTCGCAAGGCGTCGTCGACACCGCCCAGGCCAATGTCGAGGCCCAGCAGGCGGTGGTCGCAGCTGACGTGGCGGCGATCGACGCGGTCAAGGTTGCGCTGTCGTATGCCAAGATCACGGCGGCCAGTGGCGGCCGGGTCGGGCCGATCGCGGTGTTTCCGGGCAGCAGCGTCGCGCCCAACAGCAGCTTGATGCTCAACATCACGCAGATCGACCCGGTGGCGGTGAGTTTCAGCCTGCCGCAGCGCAACCTGCCCGATGCCTTGAAATCTCTCGCCGCTGGCGGCGGCCCAGTCAGCGCGATGCTGCCCGACAGCCCGGCCAGTGGCGCCGGCCTGCGCAAGGGCAAGCTCAGTTTTGTCGACAGCCAAGTGGACCCGTCTTCGGGAACCGTCAAGGTCAAGGCCTTGTTCGGCAACAAGGACCAGGCGCTCTGGCCTGGTGCCTATGTGACCGTCAAGATGGTGCTGCAGAAACTGCCTGAGGTGATTGTTGTGCCGCAGGCCGCCATCGTCCAGGGTGCGCGCGGCACGGCGGTGTTTGTGGCCGGTCCGGACAATGTGGCGGCGGTGCGGCCGGTCAAGATCTTGGCTTCAGCGGGCACCGAGGCCGTGGTCTCGGGCTTGAAGGCCGGTGAACTCATCGTGCTCGACGGCCGCCAGAACGTTCGGCCGGGCACCAAGCTGATTCCGCGTGCTGCCGATGCCGGGCGCGGTGCGTCTGGTCCAGGATCTGGGGCCAGCGGGCCGGCCAGCGCTGGCGCTGCGGCGGACCGAGCGGCCCCGGCCAGCGGTGGAGTGCGCCCATCATGAATCTGTCGGAGCTGTTCATCCGCCGACCGGTGATGACGGTCTTGCTCAACCTGGCGATCGTCGCGGCCGGCATCATCGGCCTGAGCAAGATCCCGGTCGCCGCGCTGCCGAGCTACAACACACCGGTGATCAATGTCACGGCGCTGCTGCCAGGCGCCAGCCCTGAGACCATGGCCACCGCGGTGGCGCTGCAACTCGAAAAGCAGTTCCAGATCATCCCTGCGCTGGCGGTGATCAGCTCGACCAACACCTTGGGAACGACCACGGTGACGCTCGAGTTCGATGAGAGCCGCAACATCGACCTGGCCGCGGTCGATGTGCAAGCCGCGTTGTTGCGCGCGCAGCGAACGCTGCCCGTGGAGATGACGATCCCGCCGAGCTACCGCAAGGTCAACCCGGCCGATGCGCCCATCCTGTTCCTGGCGCTGACCTCGCCGTCGATGAACCTGGCCGACCTGCAGGACTTCGCCGAACACCTGATCTCGCCCACTTTGTCCACGCTCAACGGTGTGGCCCAGGTCAATATCTATGGCGCCAAGCGTTTTGCGGTGCGGGTGCGGGTCGACCCCAACGCACTGGCCATGCGCAACCTCAGCCTCGATGAGGTGCGGCTGGCGCTGACCGCGGCCAACTCCAACACCCCAGTCGGCACGCTCGAGGGACCGCGCCAGATCCTGACGCTGCAGGCCAACAAGCAGCTGGCCAGTGCGGCCGCTTACGCCGAGCTGATCATCAGCGTCAAGGGTGGCAACCCGGTGCGGCTGCGAGACGTGGCGCAGGTCGAGGACAGCTTCGAGGTGCTCAAGAGTTCGGCCAATTTCAATGGCGAGAGCTCGATCACATTGGCGATCCAGCGGCAACCCGATGCCAACACGGTGGCGGTGGTCGATGCGATCAAGGCCAAGCTGCCGGGATTTCGCGCCCAGTTGCCGCAGTCGGTTCGGATGAACGTCGTCAACGACCGCTCGGTGTCGATCCGCGATGCACTGCACGATGTCACGCTGACGATGCTGGGGACGATCGCGCTGGTGGTGCTGGTGATCTTCCTGTTCCTGCGCCGCTTTGTCGCCACCGTGATCCCGACGCTGTCGCTACCCGTGTCGCTGCTGGGTGCGTTGGCGATGCTCTGGGCCTTCGGCTACACCATCGACAACATTTCGCTGCTGGGGCTAACCTTGGCCGTCGGACTGGTGGTCGACGACGCGATCGTGATGCTCGAGAACATCATGCGCCATGTCGAGCATGGCGAGCCGCCTTTTCAGGCTGCTTTGCGCGCTTCGCGCGAAGTCGGTTTCACGATCCTGTCGATCTCGATCTCGCTGGTCGCGGTGTTCATCCCGATCTTCTTCATGCCTGGGGTGATCGGGCTGCTGTTTCACGAGTTTGCGGTGATCGTCTCGCTGGCCATCGTCGCCTCGGCCTTCGTCTCGCTGACGCTGGTGCCGATGATGGCCAGCCGATTCCTCACCGACGAGGCGCACAAGAAGCCGCCGGGATTCCTGGTGCGCGGATTCGGCCATGCTTTCGACGCGATGCTGAGCGGCTACAGCCGCAGCTTGGACGGCGCGCTGCGCTGGCGAAAGTCCGTGCTGTTGGTCGCCTTGCTGACCTTCGTCGGCACCGGACTTCTCTTCAAGGACATCCCCAAAGGCTTCTTCCCCGAAGAGGACATCGGGCAGATGAACGTCAGCACCGAGGGTGCCGAAGACGTGTCGTTCGAGGAGATGGTGCGCTTGCAGGACCGAGCTGCGGCGATCTTCCGTGCCGACCCGGCGGTGGCGAGCGTGACCTCGTTCAATGGCGGACTGGGTTCGCAGAACACAGGTCGGTTGTTCCTCAACCTCAAGCCCCGGTCCGAGCGACCGCCGATGAAGCAGGTGATCGAAGGCCTGCGCAAGAAGCTCCGTGGCTTGCCCGGCATCAACGTGTTCATGCGGCCGACGCAGAACCTGCAGCTCGGCGGCCGGCCCAGCAAGGCCCAGTACCAGTACATCCTGCAGAGCGTTCAGGCCGGCGAGTTGAACGACTGGGCGGTCAAGCTGCAAGACAAGCTGCGTGCCGACCCGCTGTTTCGCGATGTCACCAGCGATTCGCAGTTGCGCGGCCTGCAGGCCACGCTGGCGATTGATCGGGTGCGCGCCGCGGCACTGGGTGTGACGATCGACAACATCCGTTCGGCACTGTTTTCCGCTTTCGGCGAGCGCCAGGTCAGCACGATCTTCACCAACGTCGACAGCTACCAGGTGATCATGGAAGTGGCGCCTCAGGCCAAAGCCGACGAGAGCGCGCTGGGTGGGGTTTACGTTCGCGCCTCGACCGGTGCGCTGGTGCCGATGTCGGCCTTCACGACGGTCAAGCGCACGGTCGGCCCGACCTCGATCAACCATGTCGGCCAGCTGCAGGCGGTCACGGTTTCGTTCAACTTGGCGCCGGGTGCAGCGCTGGGCGACGCGACCAACCGCATCGACAAGGCCCGGCAAGAAATCCGGCTGCCCGATTCGGTGATCACCACTTACGGCGGCGACGCGGCTGTGTTCAAGAACTCGCAAGGCAGCCAGGTGGTGCTGATCGTCGGCGCGTTGCTGGTGATCTATGTCTTGCTGGGCGTGCTCTACGAGAGCTACATCCACCCGATCACGATCCTGGCC
>CALQBT020000100.1 GCA_943328885.2 Bordetella parapertussis
CGACCCCCACCATGTCAAGGTGGTGCTCTAACCAGCTGAGCTACGCGCCTGCTTAGCCTCAAACTATAGCATGACCCGGGCAGCGATCAGCGGCGTCGGGCGTAACGGATGCCCGGTACTTGCGCCACCTGACGCAGTGCGCTGGCGAGCCGGCCGGCGTTGGCCACTTCGACCGTGAAGGTCATCTGCGCGGTGCCGCGCAGCGACTCGGTGTGCACCGCCGTGACGTTGATCCTGTCCTTGACAAACACCTCGCTGATGTCGCGCAGCAAACCAGGCCGGTCGGCCGCCGCCACCACCACGTCCACCGGGTAGGCGGCGACGCGGTCGGCAGGTGCTGCACCCCAGGCGACCGCGATCACCCGCTCGGGCTGGACCTTGCTCATCTGGCGGAAGTTGCTGCAATGGGCGCGGTGGATCGCCACCCCCTTGCCCCGCGTGACGTAGCCACCGATCGCATCAGGCGGTGCCGGCCGGCAGCAGCGCGCGAGTTGCGTCAGCAGCGACTCCACCCCGACCACCAGCACGCCGCCCTCGGTGGCACGCGCCCGCTTGAGCACGATGCCTTCGTCTGCGGCCTCAGGCGGCACGGCGGGCCGCAACAAGGTCTCGATGTTGCGCAGCGAGAACTCGTCCTTGCCCACCACCTCGAACAAGGCCTCGGCGCCCTTGAAGCCGAGCTGCGCGGCCAGGTCCTCGAGCTTGACAGCCGTGCGGCCTTCGCGTTGCAGCAGTTTTTCGACCAGTTCGCGGCCGCGCGCTGCGGTGACCTTCACTGCCTGGGCGTTGAACCAGGCCCTGACCTTGGCGCGCGAGCGCGGGCTCTTCAGATAACCCAGCTCGGGATTGAGCCAGTCGAGCGACGGCCCGCCTTCCTTGGCCGCCGACACCTCGACCGTCTGGCCGTTGGCCAACGCGGTGTTGAGCGGCACCATCGCGCCGTCGATGCGGGCGCCGCGGCAGCGGTGGCCCAGATCGGTGTGCAGCGCGTAGGCGAAGTCCACTGGCGTGGCACCGGCTGTGAGTTCGATCACCGTGGCCTGGGGCGTGAAGACATAAATCCGGTCGTCGAACGACGGGCCTGGGTTCAGCGCCGTGCCAGCCGGCTTTTCGCCCTGGCCCACATAGTCGCGCTCCCAGGCCAACAACTCGCGCAACACCGCCTTGCGCGCCTCGGCCACCCGGTCCTCGAAATCGCCCGCGGCGCTGACGCCGGCATAGCCCTTCACACCGGACTCTTTGTAAGCCCAGTGCGCTGCCACGCCGTGCTCGGCATGTTCGTGCATTGCCGCGGTGCGGATCTGCACCTCCACGGGCAGGTCGTCGTCGGCCAGCACCACGCTGTGCAGGCTCTGGTAGCCGTTGGGTTTGGGCCGTGCAATGTAGTCGTCATACTCGCTAGGCAGGGGCCTGTAGCGCTCGTGCACCCGCGACAGTGCCGCATAGCAAGCGGGGATGTCGGCCACCACCACCCGCAGCGCGCGCATGTCGAACACGCGGCCCAAGGCCAGCCCCTTGCCGGCCATCTTCTTCCACAGGCTGTAGAGGTGTTTGGGCCGGCCCTGCACCTCGGCGTCGAGCCCGGCGGCGAGCAGCTCGCGCTGCAGTTGGGCGCGGATCTGCTCGACCCTTTGCTCGCGCTGCACCCGGGTTTCGGCCAGCAGGCGGGCCAAGCGCTGGTAGTCATCGGGCTGCAGAAAGCGGAACGCCAGGTCTTCGAGCTCCCACTTGATCTGCCAGATGCCCAGCCGGTTGGCCAGCGACGCGAACACCTGCTGCGACTCCTGCGCCAGCAACTGCGGACAAGGCTGTTTGGCGCTGGCATACCAGCGCAGGGTCTGCAGACGCGAGGCCAGCCGCAACAGCACCACGCGCAGATCGCGCGAGAACGCCAGCAGCATCTTGCGCACCCGCTCGGTCTGCTGGGCACGCTGTTCGGTCTCGACCTGGGCCTCGCGCGCGGCGCGCTGGATCTGCACCAGCTTGCGGGTGTTGGCCACCAAGCTGGCATAGGTCGGGCCGAAGGCTTTGGCCACGACCTCTTCCGGGCGCTGCAGAAAGTCGCCCGCATAGACCAGGTAGGCCGCGGCCCGCATCGCAGGTGCCGCGCCGATGCCTTGCAGGATCGCCGCCACGCCATCGGCATGCTCGAGCGCAGGCTCGCCGGTTCCCAGGACCTGGCCGACCAACAGCGGCTCGGCAAAGACCCGCGCACGCCGCAGCGCGTCGCTGCCTTGCTCGGCCGCACCAGCGCTGTCATCGTCGGCCTGTGGGGCGGCCGAATCGTCAGCGGGACTGCCGGCCAGCATCACGATGGCGGCCGCGCGTGGCTGCAACGAGGCGGTCTTCATGGCGCGAGCAAGAACTCCCGCACCGCCCGCAGCTGATCGGGCTGGACCAGCGTCGGCGCGTGGCCCACACCGGCAAACTCGACCAGCCTGGCGCGCGGACCGCGCTGGCTCATGGCCTGCGCGGTGGCCTGCGACAGCAGATCGGACGCTGCGCCGCGCAGCAGCAAGGTCGGGCAGACCAGGCGGTCGTAGCTCTGCCACAGCAAGGCTTCGCCGACCCGCGCCAGTTCCGGCGTGATGAGCCTGAACGGCAGGGCCAGGGCCGGGTCGTAATGCGGCTTGAAGCCTGCGCCGTCTGGTTTGAGCTGCGGCCGCGTCAGCGCCAGCCACTGCGCCCGGCTGTGCGGCCCGAAACCCGTGCTGATGGCCCACAGCGCGTCTGCCGCCTCGTCCTCGGTCGCCCAGTGCGCGGGTTGGCCCAGGTACTGGCCGATGCGCTGCAGCGAGGCCGGCTCGATCGTCGGACCGACGTCGTTGAGCACCAGGCGCGACACCGGCGAGCCCGGCAGCGCGGCCAGCCCCAGGCCGATCAGCCCGCCCATCGAGGTGCCAAGCCAGTGCACCGTGACAGCGTCGAGCCGCGCCAGCAGCGTGACCATGTCGGCCACATAGGCTTGCAACTGGTAGCCCATGGGGTCGGCGAGCCAATCGCTGCGGCCGCGCCCCACCACGTCGGGGCAGACCACGCGGTAGTCAGCCGCCATCGCCGCTGCCAAGGTGTCGAAATCACGTCCCTGACGCGCCAGGCCATGGGCGCACACCAGCACCCGGGGGTTGGCCGGGTCACCCCACTCCCAGTAAGCCATCCGGTGCAAGCCCCGGGTGTCCAGGCATTGCACTTCGCGCAGCCGCGGCTGGGCTAATGGCTGGGTTGCAGTGGATGCAGGGGGGTCGGTGTCAGTCACGGGCAGATCTCCTTGCTGATAATCATCGCAGCAACCAAACAGGGAATTTTCATGCTGAACGGAAAAACTGCACTCATCACCGGCTCGACGAGCGGGATCGGCTTGGGCCTGGCACTGGCCATGGCGCAAAACGGCGCCAACGTGATGCTCAACGGCTTCGGCGACGTCGCGGCGGCCCGCGCCGCCATCGCCCGGGCAGGCGGTCGGGTCGCCTACCACGGGGCTGACATGAGCAAGCCGGTCGAGATCGAGGCCATGGTGCGGGCCTGCGAGGCCGAATTCGGCGCCGTCGACATCCTGATCAACAACGCCGGCATCCAGCATGTGGCCAATGTGGAGGATTTCCCGGTCGATCGCTGGGACGCGATCATCGCGATCAACCTCAGCAGCGCTTTTCACACCACCCGACTGGCGCTGCCGGGCATGAAGTCGCGCAACTGGGGCCGGGTGCTCAACATCGCCTCGGTGCACGGACTGGTGGCCTCGGCCCAGAAATCGGCCTATGTCGCGGCCAAGCATGGTCTGGTGGGTTTCACCAAGAGCACGGCGCTGGAGTGCGCGACCACCGGCATCACCCACAACGCGATCTGCCCAGGCTGGGTGCTGACGCCGCTGGTGCAACAACAAGTCGATGCGCGCGCGGCCTCGGCCGGCGTTTCCCAGGAGGAGTCCAAGCGCCAGTTGCTGGCCGAAAAACAACCCTCGCTGCAGTTCACGACGCCGGAGCAACTCGGCGCGCTGGCGGTGTTCCTGTGCTCGGCCGCGGCTGACAACATCCGCGGCGTGGCCTGGAACGTCGACGGGGGCTGGGTCGCGCAGTGAGCGCGCGGGCGCCCGCCAAGCACAGTGGCTGACCCAGGTCCGAATCGAGCGGCCTGGGCAGACGCAGAAATAGCGGGCGAATCACCGTCACCAACCGCCATTCGCGCTCGACGGCATGGGCAAAATCCTGTCGATCAGCACCTCTGGAGGCCTCATGAACGCCCCTGTCAAACCGAGGCCCGACCGCGTGGTCGTGGTCGATGACGACGCCCGTATCCGCGACCTGCTACGACGCTACCTGACGCAAGAAGGCCTGGATGTCTTGCTGGCCGAAGACAGCAAGTCGCTCAACCGAGCGATCACGCGCGAGAACATCGACCTGATCGTGCTCGACCTGATGCTGCCGGGCGAGGACGGGCTGTCGATCTGCCGCCGGCTGCGCGCGGCCAAGAACAGCACGCCGATCATCATGCTCACCGCCAAGGTCGAGGACGTCGACCGCATCGTCGGCCTGGAAGTGGGCGCCGACGACTACCTGAGCAAACCCTTCAACCCGCGCGAGTTGCTGGCCCGCATCAACGCCGTGCTGCGCCGCCGACCCACGGTCGAAGCCCCGGGCGCGCCCAGTCAGGCGCCGCAGGTGGTGAGCTTCGGCCCCTTCGAGTTCGACCTCTCGCTGCGGCGCCTGACCAAGGCGGGCGCCGCACTCGGGCTGACCACCGGCGAGTTCTCGATGCTCAAGGCGCTGGTGCGCCATCCGCGCCAGCCGCTGTCGCGCGACAGGCTGGCGCAGCTGGCGCGCGGCCGTGAATTCGAACCCTTCGACCGCAGCCTGGACGTGCAGGTCTCGCGGCTTCGCAAGCTGATCGAGTCCGACGCCACCCAGCCGCGCTACATCCAGACCGTCTGGGGCGTGGGCTATGTGTTCGTGCCCGACGGCGCGAGCTGAAACTTGTCCGACACCCAGTTTGGCAGCAGCCCGAACAAGCCGGCGCTGAGCCTGTTCTGGCGCACTTTCGTGCTGCTGCTGTTGCTGTTGCTGCTACTGCTGGGCGGGGTGTATGCCTGGGCGCAGCTGATCCGCGAACTGGACTTCGACCACCGGCCGATCTGGCTGGCGTCTTTGGTGGCGCTTGGCCTGGGGGTGTCGGTGGCGATCGTGCGGCGCATCAACCGGCCGCTGCGCGAGTTGTCGTTTGCCGCCAGCCGCATCCGCGGCGGCGAGTACGACTCGCGGCTCGACGAGACCGTGCTGACCAACGAGATCCGGGAGGTCAACATCGGCTTCAACCGGATGGCGCGCGAGCTCGCCCGGGTCGAGGCCGACCGCGCGGTGATGCTCGCGGGCATCAGCCATGACCTGCGAACGCCGCTGGCGCGGCTGCGCCTAGAGACCGAGATGAGCGTGGCCGACGAGCAAGCCCGCTCGCACATGGCCTCGGACATCGACCAACTCGACGCGATCATCGACAAGTTCATGGACTACGCCCGCCCTGGCGCAGCCCAGCTGCGCCCGGTGTCGCTGTGCCGGCTGATCGACAAGGAGGCCGCGAACTTCCGCGACCCGGGCGACATCCGCATCCGCTCAGCGGTCCCGGAGGGCCTGGAGGTGATGGCCGACGAGGTCGAGCTCGGCCGGGTTTTTGCCAACCTGTTCGAGAACGCCAGGCGCTACGGCCGCAGCGCAGACACCGGCATCGCGTCGGTCCGCGTGAGCTGCGAGCGTGCCGGCGGCTCGGTAATCTGCGCGGTGCAAGACCGCGGCCCTGGCGTGGCAGCCGAGAAGCTGGGCCAGCTCACGACACCGTTTTTCCGCGGCGACGAGGCGCGCACTGCCGCCACCGGCGCCGGCCTGGGTCTGGCCATCGTCGACAAGGCGATGCAGCGCATGGGCGGTCGGGTTGAGATCGCCAATGCGTCGGGCGGCGGTTTGATGGTCAGGCTGCGGCTGCGCGGCTGATCAGCCCGCAGGCAAGGCCGGCTTGGCCAGACCAACTCAGGCCCGCGACAGCAGGCAGACCGCCCGCGCCTCGATCGCCAGTCCCTCGCCCACCGGCCCCATCTTCTCGGCGGTCTTGGCCTTGACGTTGACTTGGCTGCCGTCCAGACCCAGCAACTCAGCGATGCGTGCCGTCATCGCTGCCATATGAGGCGCCAGCCGCGGCGCTTGGGCGATCACGGTGCAGTCGACATTGACGATCTCCCAAGCGGCCGCACGCACCCGGCGCGCGCATTCGGCCAGCAGCAGGCCGGAATCGGCGCCCTTGAAGGCCGCGTCGGTGTCGGGAAAATGGCGGCCGATATCGCCCAAGCCAGCCGCGCCGAACAAGGCATCGGTGATCGCATGCAACAGCGCGTCGGCGTCCGAATGGCCCAGCAGCCCATGGCTGTGGGGGACCCGCACCCCGCCGAGCATCAGCGGCCGGCCGGCCACCAGCCGGTGCACGTCCCAGCCCTCGCCAATGCGCAGTGGGGGGGTCTTGGTGCTCGCCATGTTCAGCTCCCGGTTTTGCAACAGCCGCTCAGCCAGTGCGAAATCGCCAGGCCAGGTGACCTTGAGGTTCTCGAACTCGCCGCGCACCAGTTTGGGCGCCAGGCCGAGTGCTTCGACCGCGCTCGCCTCATCGGTCAAGCCAGCGCCAGCCGCCGCCAAAGCCTGGCTCAGCAAGCCCAGACGGAACATCTGCGGCGTCTGCGCTGCCCATTTGCCCTGGCGGTCGACGGTGGCCTGTACCCTGCCACCAGACTCGCTCTTGAGCGTGTCGGCCAGTGGCAGCGCCAGCAGGCCGCCGACCGGGTCATCGGCGCAGGCGTCGATCAGCTGGTCGACCCACTCGGGGCGCAGCAGGCAGCGCGCCGCGTCGTGCACCAGCACCCAGTCGTGCGCCTGAGCGCCACGTGTGCGCAATTCGGCCAGACCGTTGGCGACCGTCTCGGCCCGGCTGGCCCCGCCGACACGGGCGATCCAGGCGCGCTCGCCCTCGAAACCCGGCATCTCTTGTTTGAACCGGTCATCGTCGGGCGCTAGCACCACCAGCGCAGCCGCGAGACGGCCGACCCGGCCCAGCGCGTCCAAGGTGTGGGCCACCAGGGGCCGGCCCGCCACCGCGGCGTATTGCTTGGGCGCTGCCGTGCCGGCGCGGCTGCCGCTGCCGGCGCAGGGAACCAGCGCGAAGAATCGGGGTTCGGGCCTGCTGGCGTCAGCGCTCATCGCACCGATTCTAGAATCCAGCGATGGCACGCCCCCGAGCAGCACTCCGGGGCGTGTTGCCGTTTTCATTCAAACCCGTCCCATGCAACTGCCTGTCATCCAACCCGGAAAACGCTTCACACTGGCCCGACCCACTGGCTCGGCCGATGCACTGCTGCTGGCGCGGCTGGCGCAGGCCCGTCTGGCCGAAAAACGACTGCTGGTGATCATCACCGCCGAACCCGGCGACGCCCATCGCTTGGCCGACGAGTTGCCGTTCTTTGCGCCCGAGGTCAAAACCACGCTGTTCCCGGACTGGGAGACCCTGCCCTACGACAGCTTCAGCCCGCACCAGGACCTGATCTCGGAGCGGCTCGCGACGCTGTGGCGCATCCACAGCGGCCTGGGTGATGAAGGATGCAACGTGGTGCTGCTGCCCGCCACCACCGCGCTGACGCGGCTGGCGCCGCCCAGCTTCCTGGCCGCCACCACCTTCAGCTTCAAGCAAAAGACAAAGCTGGACGAGGCTGGTCTGAAGGCCCAGCTCACCTTGGCCGGCTACAACCATGTCAGCCAGGTGGTGTCGCCAGGTGAATACGCAGTGCGCGGCGGGCTGATCGACCTGTTCCCGATGGGCTCGCCAGTGCCTTACCGGGTCGACCTGTTCGACAACGAGGTCGACTCGATCCGCACCTTCGACCCCGACACCCAGCGCAGCCTGTACCCGGTGCCCGAGGTGCGGCTACTGCCCGGGCGCGAGTTCCCGATGGACGAGGCCGCGCGCACGACCTTCCGCAAGCGCTGGCGCGAGAAGCTCGAAGGCGACCCGACCAAGAGCCGGATCTACAAAGACATCGCCCAGGGCATCGCCACCGCCGGCATCGAGTACTACCTGCCGCTGTTCTTCGAAGAAACCGCCAGCCTGTTCGACTACCTGCCCGAAGACACCCAGGTATTCTCCCTGCCCGGCATCGAACAGGCTGCC
>CALQBT020000101.1 GCA_943328885.2 Bordetella parapertussis
CTCGCATCACCGACATCATCCGCTACCTGTCGTTGTGGATGGTGTTCAAGGACCCGCCCGAGCACACCCGCTTGCGGCGGCTCACCAGCAAGGTCTTCAGCACCCGTGCGATGCAGGCCATGCGACCCCGTGTCGAGCAAATTGCCGAGCACTTGCTGCAAGCGCTGGACGGGCGTGACCATTTCGACCTGGTGGCCGACTATGCCGGGCCCTTGCCGTGCTTGGTGATCATGGCCATGCTGGGCGTTCCCGCCGAGTCGATGTCCGATGTCAAGCGCATGTCGGACGAGATTGCGCTGTTCATCGGCAGCTCGCGCACCAGCGCCGAAAAATACGACACCGCCGAAGCTGCAACGCGTGAGATGGCGGCGTTCTTCATGGACTTGATCGCTGACCGTCGCAAGCGACCCCGCGACGACGCATTGAGCGAAATGGCCGATTTGCGCGACGGCGACGATGCCTTCACCGACGACGAATTTGTGGCCACCTGCATCTTGATGCTGTTTGCAGGCCACGAGACCACGACCAATCACATTGCCAATGGCATGCTGTCGTTGATGCGTTTCCCCAGCGAAATGCAGCGGCTGCGCGCCGACCCTGGCTTGGCGGGCGCAGCGGTGGAAGAGCTGCTGCGCTTCGATGGCCCCTCTGGCTCCCAGGTTCGCATCATCAAGCGTGAGCAGCAGTTGCACGGCAAGACCTTGAAAGAAGGCCAGCGCGTCTTCATGATGCTCAACGCCGCCAACCGTGATCCTCGGGCCTATGCCGAGCCCGACCGGTTGGACTTGTCGCGCGACGGCGTGCCCCACCTGGCTTTTGGTTATGGCCTGCACATCTGCGTTGGCTTTCCGCTGGCGCGCACCGAAGGCGAGGTGGCATTCCCGGCGCTGCTGCGGCGCTTTGCGCAGCTCGAGCCCACCACCCAGCCAGAATGGATCAATTCGCTGGTGTTCCGCGGCATGAAGGCGCTGCCTGTGGCGGTGAAGCGGGCGTGAGTCCGGCAGCAGCGCGGGCTGCGGCGCGCAGCACATCAGCCGCGGCCAGACCCCGGCCGTGGCATGTGCGCCGGGCCTCGGAATGCTGCCAGACCAGCCAGCCTCAGCAGCAGGCCTAAGCCGCACAGACCCCAGGCGCCCAGGCGGGCTTCAGCCCAGCGCCGCCCTGGGCGCCTGCCGCCTCAGGGCGTTGCTCGCGTCGCAAAAACCTTCTGCGCTACTTTCCACTGACCGTTCACTTTCAACAAATTCAGGTAGTCGGTGAAATATCGCGGTGGGATCTGGCACTTGACCTTGACCAGCGCGGTCGTCGGTCCGGACTGGTCGATCAGCAGAATCCCGTCATCGCGCGCCAGGCCGGTGGCTTTGGGCGCAGGCCGCCCGCGCACCGAAGCGAGCCACTGCGCCAGCGGCAGCACGCTGAGCTTGCCTTCGCTCTCGAAGGTCAGCGCGCTGGTGTCGTGAAAAACGCTGGCGAGCTTGTCGGCATCACCCTCGTAGAGTCCGTCGAAATAGGTCTGGATCGTCTGCTCGATCGCTGCACGGTCATCGTTGTTCATCGCATTGTTCTCCTCAGGGCCAGAGATCGTACTGCAGGCCTGGCGTTTGCCGCTCGATTCGAACCTTCGGCCGAGCCCAGGTGTCCTTGACAGCTCCGGCGGCTTGAGCGCAACACCTGCTCCCTACAATCCTCTGGATGCATTTCGTCCACTTGCGCACCCACACCGAGTACTCCGTCGTCGATGGCACCCTGAGGATCGACGACGCGGCGGCAGCCGCCCGTGCTGATGGCCAGCCCGCGCTGGCGATCACCGACTTGTCGAACTTGTTCGGCGCGATCAAGTTCTACAAGGCCTGCCGCGCCAAGGGCGTCAAGCCGATCATCGGCGCTGATGTCTTTCTGGAGCCCGAGGCCGCCGTCTCGGGCAGTGACAAGCAGGCCAGCCGATTGCTGCTGCTGGTGCAAAGCCGCCAGGGTTACCTCAACCTGTGCGAGTTGCTGGCCCGCGGCTGGGTCAAGAACGCGCAGCGTGCGCAGGCTTGGATCAAGTGGGACTGGCTGGCGGAACTGGGCGGAGGGCTGATCGCGCTGTCCGGCGCGGATTTCGGCGCGGTCGGGCTGGCTTTGCTCGCCGGTGATGGCGAGCGTGCCCGCGTCGCTGCGCTGCGCCTGTCGGGCTTGTTCCCGGGCCGCTTCTACCTGGAACTGCAGCGCGCCGGTCTGCCCACGCATGAGGCCCATGTGCGCGCCACGGTGCCGCTGGCAGCCGAACTCGGCCTGCCGGTGGTGGCGACCCACCCGATCGAGTTTTCCAGCCCCGACGACTTCGACGCCCACGAGGCCCGGGTCTGCGTCGCCGAGGGCGAGGCCTTGGCCAACCCCAAACGCGTCAAGCGCTTCTCGCGCGAGCAGTATTTCAAGACCCAAGCTCAGATGGCCGAGCTGTTTGCCGACTTGCCAGTCGCGCTGGCCAACTCGGTGCAGATCGCGCAGCGCTGCAACCTGACACTGGCAATGGGCAAGAATTACCTGCCCGACTTTCCGACGCCCTTGCTGACCGAGGGCCCGGGCCAAGGCACGCCGATGGCCATGGGCGACTACTTCCGCCAAGTCAGCCATGAAGGCCTGGAAGACCGGCTGGCGATGCTCTACCCCGACGCCGCCGAGCGCCAGGCCCAGCGGCCGCGCTATGTCGAGCGGCTCGATTTCGAGATCGCCACGATCCTGAAGATGGGCTTTCCGGGTTACTTTCTGATCGTCGCCGACTTCATCATCTGGGCCAAGACCCACGGCTGTCCAGTCGGGCCGGGGCGGGGTTCGGGCGCCGGTTCGCTGGTGGCCTACTCGATGAAGATCACCGACCTCGACCCGCTGCGCTACAACCTGTTGTTTGAGCGCTTCCTGAACCCCGAGCGGGTGTCGATGCCCGATTTCGACATCGATTTCTGCCAGGCCAATCGCGACCGGGTGATCGACTACGTCAAGGACAAGTACGGCCGGGAGGCGGTGGGCCAGATCGTCACCTTCGGCACGATGGCGGCCAAGGCTGCGTTGCGCGACATCGGCCGGGTGTTGGGCATGGGCTACGGCCATGTCGACAGCATCGCCAAGCTGATTCCTGCGCCGCCCGGCAAGACGGTGACGCTGGCCCGCTTGCCCCAGCCACCTGAGCGGCCCGACGACAGCATCGTCTATGCCCGCAAGGAGGCGCCCGAACTCGAGCAGCGCGAGGCGGCCGAAGAAGAGGTGGCCGAGTTGCTGAGCCTGGCGATGCGGGTCGAAGGCATTGTCCGCAACATCGGCATGCACGCCGGTGGTGTGCTGATCGCGCCGGGCAAGATCACCGACTTCTGCCCGCTCTACCAGCAACCCGGCAGCGATTCGGCGGTCAGCCAGTTCGACAAGGACGATGTCGAGGCGATCGGCTTGGTCAAGTTCGACTTCCTGGGCCTCGCCACGCTGACCATTCTGGAACTCGCCAAGGACTTCATCGTCGCGCGCCACCCCGGGCGCGAGGCTTTCAGCTTCGAGACGATTGCGCTCGATGACCCCAAGGTCTACCGCTTGTTCTCCGACGGCCTGACCGAGAGCGTGTTCCAGTTCGAGTCGCGTGGCATGCAGGCGATGCTGAAAGAGGCCAAACCTGGCCGTCTGGAGGACCTGATCGCGCTCAACGCGATGTTCCGCCCCGGTCCGATGGAGAACATCCCGAGCTTTTGCGCTCGCAAGAACGGCCGCGAGACGATCGAATACCCGCATCCTCTGCTCGACAAGGTGCTGGCAGAGACCTACGGCATCTTTGTCTACCAGGAGCAGGTGATGCAGGCCGCACAGGTGCTGGGCGCTTATTCGCTTGGCGGCGCCGACTTGCTGCGCCGCGCGATGGGCAAAAAGAAGGCCGAAGAGATGGCCGAGCACCGGGCTATCTTCCGTGACGGCGCGGCCAGCAAAGACATCTCGACCGAGACCGCCGACAAGGTCTTCGACTTGATGGAGAAGTTTGCCGGCTACGGCTTCAACAAAAGCCATGCCGCCGCCTACTCGCTGCTGGCCTACCACACGGCGTGGTTGAAAGTGCACTTCACGGCCGAGTTCTACGCTGCGAACATGACGGTCGAGATGGGCGACACCGACAAGCTCAAGGTCTTGTTGAGCGACGCCAAGCTGTTTGGCATCAGCTTCGAGCCGCCCGATGTCAACCGCGGCACGCACCGCTTCGAGCCGGTCAGCCCCAAAGTTGTTCGTTACGGCCTGGGTGCTGTCAAGGGTAGCGGGCAGAGCGCGGTCGAGGCGATCGTTGAAGCGCGCGACGAGGGTGGGCTGTTTCGCAGCTTCTTCGATTTCTGCGCCAGGGTCGACCGCAAGCGCGTCAACAAGCGTGCGGTCGAGGCGCTGATCAAGGCCGGTGCATTCGACGCACTGCCCGCCGATCGCGGCGTTGAACTTGGGGCCGATCCCACCGCCGGGCGTTCGCGCCTGCTGGCCAGTGTCGGTCTGGGCTTCGACTTCGCTGACCATCAGGTCGTCAACGCTTCGCAAGGCGGATTGTTCGACGACGCAGATCACGGCTCGGCGGCGCAGGAGCCGCCGCTGCTGGCGGCTGAGCCTTGGGGTGTCAAGGAGCGCTTGCTGCTGGAGAAGACCGCTGTCGGCTTCTACCTGTCGGGTCACCTGTTCGAAGAGCATGAGGTCGAGGTGCGGCGCTTTTGCAAGCGCCAGCTTGCCGATCTGATCGACAGCCGCGACCCGCAACTGCTGGCCGGTATCGTCAGCGATCTTCGCTACGTCAACGGCCAGCGCGGCCGGGTGGCAATCTTCAAGCTCGACGACCGTAGCGAGACGATCGAGGCGGTGGCCGGCGACGAGCTGATCGAAGCTAACAAGGCCCTGCTGGTCGAGGACGAACTGCTGATCGTGCAGGGCAAGGTGCAGACCGACCGCTTCTCGGGGGGGCTGCGCCTCAATGTCACCGCGGTCTGGGACTTGGCGGGTGCGCGCGCTCGCTTTGGGCGTTACCTGGGCTTGTCGCTGGCTGGCGATGGCGCGAGGCTGGTCGAACTGGTCAAGACCTGGCCTGCTCGGCGCGAGTCGACCGACCAGGGCGAACTGACGCTGGGCCTGGGCTTGCGGCTGCTGATCGATAGACCCGGCGCCAGCGCCGAGATCGACCTGGGCGATGCCGGCCGCTTCTGGCCCAGCGACGAGGCGTTGGCGCGCTGCAAGGCGCTGGCCCAAGGCGGGCGCGCGGCGATCGCGTACGAATGAGTGCGCGGCCGCAGCGCGCTAAAGTACAAGTATGTACGAGACCCCGCTGACCGGACTGGTTCTCACGGGCGGTGGTGCCCGCGCGGCCTACCAGATCGGCGTGCTCGACGCGATTGCCAGGCTGCGCCGCGAGGCCGGTGCCGACCTTCGGCGCAACCCCTTCGCCGTGATCTGCGGCACCTCGGCCGGCGCGATCAACTCGGCCGCGCTGGCGTGTCGCAGCGATGACTTCGACGATGCGGTGGCGCGTCTGGTCGCGGTTTGGCAGGACTTCCGCGCCGAGCAGGTCTACCGTGCCGACTCGCTGGGCGTGATCCGCAGCGGTGCACAGTGGTTGACGATGCTGTCGATAGGCTGGGCGTTACACCGTTTCCGGCAGGCCAGGCCGCGCTCGCTGCTCGACAACAGCCCGCTGGGCGAGTTGCTCGAGGAGACGGTACCACTGCACCGCCTGCCCAAGCTGTTGGCGTCGCGACACCTACAGGCCTTGGCGATCACAGCCTCGGGCTACGGCAGCAGCGAGCATGTCACCTTCTACCAGGCTGCGGCAGCGATCGCGCCCTGGACCCGCTCGCAGCGGGTGGCCTTGGCAACGACCTTGACCCAGCAGCACCTGCTCGCTTCATCGGCGATACCCTTTGTTTTTCCGGCCACCGAGCTCGACCGCGACGGTCAGCTCGAGTGGTTCGGCGATGGCTCGATGCGCCAGACAGCGCCGATCTCGCCAGCGATCCACCTCGGCGCGCAGCGCCTGCTGGTGATAGGCGCTGGGCGCATGCACGAACCGCCGGGCCGGGTCGCGCACAACCCCGGCTACCCCAGCATCGCGCAGATCGCCGGTCACGCGCTGTCGGGCATCTTTCTCGATGCGTTGTCGGTCGATGTCGAGCGCCTGGACCGCATCAACCGAACGCTTGCGCTGTTGCCCGAAGCCCAGCGCCAAGCCACCCCGCTGCGACCTGTTCATGCGCTGGTGATCGCGCCCAGCCAGCGTCTGGACGACATCGCGGCCCATCACATCGACAGCCTGCCGCGGCCGGTGCGAACGATGCTCAGAGCGGTCGGTGTCAGCAGCCGGCTCGCCAGCCAGGGCCCGCGCGGCGCAGCGCTGGCGAGCTACCTGCTGTTCGAGGCGCCCTATACCCGCGCGCTGATGGCGCTGGGCGTGGCCGATACCTTGGCGCGACGCGACGAGGTGCTGGCATTCTTCGATTGGCGTGCGTCAGAGGCGCCGGTTCCCCCGGGTTCGTAAACATTCGGTGAGAACGTCCAGTGGCGACGATCGCTGGGTGGTCGCGAAGTCCCGGTGCAGCGGGTACAGCCAGCCCTTATGTGTTGGCGTCGATCCAAATCTGAGCTGGCGAGATCTTCGTCGCGATCACGTCGGCATGTCCATGCTCGCTTGCGATCGCGGCTTCGCAGTGAATTTCGCAGTCGAACTCGAGCGGCTCTAGATGGCGTCGGACCGTGGCGGCACAGACTTCGCCTGCCCCGGTCGTCCGTCGGCCATCATCGACGTCGCGGGTGACATCGTCTACCAGGGGCGCCCAGGCTATTTTTTCGAGTCCTCTTCCAGGATCAGCTGCCTTGACGTCGAAGTCCGGGCCCTGGCTTCAAACCAGCACGCCTGCGCTTTCGAGCGCTGAGATTCGGGTCTGGTCGTACCCCAGGATGTCGCGCAAGACGAACAGGTTGTCGCGACCGAAGGTCGGTGCGGCGCGAGCAGGCACACCTGGGGTGTCCGACAACCGGTAGCGTGAAGTCTCGACCGGACTCGTGCCCATCAGCGGATGCTCGAGCCTGACGAAGTGCTGTCGGGCCATCAGTTGTGGATCGCTCACCATGTCCGCACTAGCGCTTGCCACATGCGCAGGCACGCCATGCGCTTGCAGCAGCGCCTGTACTTCATGCGGGGTGTGTTGCGCTGTCCAGTCGGCAATGAGTTTCTCGATCTCGTCCTCTGCCTGCTGGCGCAGACTGAGCGTGGCATAGCGAGCGTCTGAAGCGAGTTCGGAGCCGGCGATGGCGGTTGCCAGCGCATGCCAGTCACGGTCGTTGCGGGCGGCAATCGCAACCCAGGCATCCTCCGCAGCCACACCAGCGGTCGCGCGGCACGCAAACACGCCATGCGGCGCCATGTGGGGGTCGCGGTTGCCGTTGGGTCGCGCGATCGTCCCGCTGGCCGAGAAGTCCGCCAACTGGGGCGCCAGCAACTGCATGCCCGCTTCAGCTTGTGACACATCGAGCCAGCAACCTTGCCCTGTGCGACGCCGCTGATCGAGCGCCGCCAGCAAGGCCAGAAGCCCGAAACGTGGCCCGATGAAGTCAGTGAAGGGGCCGAACGGACCTGTCGGCATGGCGCCGCGTTCTCCGGCCAGCAGTTGGAACCCCGCCAACGCCGCCCCGATGTTGCCGAATCCAGCAAACGATGCATACGGACCCGTCTGCCCCATCAGCGAAGTGCTCACCATGATCAGGTCGGGCTTGATCGCTTGCAGGGTTTCGTAGCCCAGTCCCCAGCGCTTCATATGGCCCGGGGAGAACGACTCGACAACGACGTCGGCCCACGGCACGAGATCGCGTACGACGGAGCGTCCCTGCTCTTTGGTGAGGTCGAGCGACAACCCCAATTTTCCGGCGTTGCAGTTCTCGAACAGCGCCGACTGCTGCACATCGGGCTTGCCGCCTGGAAACGGGCCCATCACACGCGCCGTGTCGACGCGCTTGGAGGATTCGACGCGGATGACGGTTGCGCCATAGTCAGCCAGAACCCGTCCGATCAGCGGGCCGGCGACGACCCACGACAAGTCGAGCACCTTGAGATCGGTGAATGGAGCGTCTCGCATTCAGATCACCTCTTTCGCCGCCAATGCGTCGATCTCGTTGCTGGAGAGCCCACA
>CALQBT020000102.1 GCA_943328885.2 Bordetella parapertussis
CAGACCGCTGGCAAGAAGCGCAAATGCTGATGCGCCTGGTGCGTGGTCTGTGGCACCGTATCGAGGACGAAGACGCCGCAGCAAGCGCGCAAGGCGCAGCCGCCGCGACGAGCCAATGAACCCGGCCGGCACGCCCCGCTGTCAACGCTCCGCCCACACCCTCAAGGATGTACACGCATGACTCGGGGCCACCGCAGCTGGCTAAGCCCTCAAGGTCTGAAACTTTCATTCACAACACCTTGCCGGTTTTGACCGGCGCACGGAGACTGCCCCATGAACCGACGCCTGCCACTGTGGTGCACCGCGCTGCTCGCCGCCGCCTTGCCGCACCTGTCTGCACACGCCTTCCCTGAGCGCACCGTGAGCATGGTGGTGCCCTGCGGTCCCGGCGGCAGCACCGACCTGATCGCGCGCGCGTTGGCGCAGGAGATGAGCAAGACGCTGGGCCAGCAGGTGGTGGTGCTGAACAAGGCTGGTGCCGGCGGCGCCATCGGCGCTGCCGAAGTGGCCGGCGCCAAACCCGATGGCCACACCATCGGCATGATGGCCGTCGGCCCGCTGACCACGCAACCGGCGCTGCGCAAGCTGAGCTACACACCGGCTTCGTTCGACATGGTGTGCCGCGTGTATTCCAACCCTCAGGTGCTGCTGGTGCGCAAGGAAGCCCCTTACAAGGGCCTGCAAGACCTGGTGGCCGATGCCAAACGCAACCCGGGCAAACTGAATTACGCGTCCACCGGCACCGGATCGGTGCCGCACCTGGCGCTCGCCTCGCTGAGCGCGGCCGCCGGCATGGACGTGGTGCACGTGCCTTACAAAGGCGAAGCCGACATGCTGCAGGGCCTGATGAGCGGCGGCGTGTCGATGTTCCTGGGCCACCCCACGCTGCTGTCGGTGCACGCGCAGACGATGCGCGGCATCGCCGTGCTGGCACCCGGCCGGCTGAAGGAATACCCCGACCTGCCCACCGTGGGTGAGCAAGGCGCGCCGCCGCAGCACTTCGAGGTATGGGGCGGCTTGGTGGCGCCCAAAGGCACGCCACCGGCCGTGCTGGCGGCACTCGAGGCGGCCTGCCGAAGCGGCGCCGCAGCCGAAGCCTTTCGCAAGCAACTGGAAAACCTGAACACGCCCGTGCTGTACCAGGACGCCAAGGCCTTCGGCGTCTTTGTCAACGCCGAGTACGAACGCAACGCGCGGCTGCTGCGCGAAGCCGGCATCAAGCCCGAATGACCTGGCTGGCGCACCACAACACGGGGCGCCGCCGAAAGCCCACTCCCCGCACCTCACGAGACCAACATGACACCCCTCTGCACCCGCCGCCGCACGCTGCCCACCGTGGTCGCCATGCTCGCGCTGGCGGCCGCCACACTCACGACCGCCACCACAACCCCAAGCGCCTGGGCCCAGACAGCCCCCTGGCCCACACCCGGCAAGCCCATCCGCATCGTGTTGCCGTTCCCGGCCGGCTCGGGCACGGACGGCAACGTGCGTCTGATCGCCAAGCAGTTGCAAGAGCTGCTGGGCGGCCACCCGGTGATCGTCGATAACAAACCTGGCGCCGGCACTTTCATTGGTGCGGCGGACGTCGCGCGTGCCGCGCCCGATGGCCATACGCTGCTGTACACCATCGTCATCACGCACACGCAGAACCCGCACCTGTACGCCAAGCTGCCATACGACGCGGTGAAAGACTTCACCCCACTGACGCAGGTCATGAAATCGGCCACCGTGCTAGTGACGCAGGTTTCAGCGCCCTACAACACGATCGCCGAGTTGGTGAGCTACGCCAAAGCCAACCCGGGCAAGTTGAACTACGCGTCGTATTCGGCCGGCTCCACGTCACACCTGAACGGCGAGTTGCTCAAGATGCGCACCGGCATCGATATCGTGCATGTGCCCAACAAGGGCACGCCCGACGCCACGCGCGCGCTGCTGGCTGGTGATGTGCAGCTCTACTTCGACGGCACCACGACCGCCATTGCACAGATGCGCGCCGGCAAGTTCAAGGCGCTGGGCGCCGCCACGCCCACGCGCGTGCCGGCGCTGCCCGACGTGCCCACCATCGCCGAACAAGGTGTGCCGGGCCTGGACATCGTGGGTTGGCAGGCGCTGTTCGGCCCCGGCAACATGACGCCAGAGTTGGCCGCGCGCGTGGCCGGCGCCCTGCGCCAGGTGGTGACCACGCCCGACTTCATCAAGTTCGTCGAGCAGCAGGGTGCGCAGCCTTCGGGTGCCAGCGGTCCCGACTTTGCCGTCATCGTGAAAAGTGACCACGACCGATGGGGCGAAGTCATCCGCGCGGCCAAGATCAAGCTCGAGTAAGCAGCCATCGCCGCCGCCGAAGCTCGCAACGGGGCACTCCCACTGAGGACCTAGGCAGATGGATCAGTAGCCCTGCGCTCAACCTTGTACCGCTTGTTCTGCTTTCCTGACCTGGTGCGCGGGGCCGGACTCGAACCGGCACGCCCGTAAAGGCGTCAGGACCTAAACCTGGTGCGTCTACCAATTTCGCCACCCGCGCGGATTGCCTGGCCCGGAAGTTCGCCAATGTCCCGATCGGCAAGTCCACAAG
Organism: Bordetella parapertussis; assembly: GCA_943328885.2. Taxonomy (GTDB): domain Bacteria; phylum Pseudomonadota; class Gammaproteobacteria; order Burkholderiales; family Burkholderiaceae_C; genus Pseudaquabacterium; species Pseudaquabacterium parapertussis_A. The sequence goes on from CALQBT020000102.1 coordinate 2,573, forward strand.
AGGCGATCTCGCAAGCACACGATGGCGCAAGCACCACCCGCTCAACGCCCGATCCCCTCGGCCAGCCCATCATTCTAGTCGGCCAACACCGCGCCATGTCCCGGAGGCTGGCGCCTGACCCGAAACCAGGCCGCATACATCGCCGGCAACGACAGCAGCGTCAGCGCGGTGGCCACGACCAAGCCGCCCATGATCGCCACCGCCATCGGCCCCCAGAACACGCTGCGCGTGAGCGGGATCATCGCCAACACCGCCGCGGCCGCGGTCAGCACGATGGGACGGAATCGCCGAACCGCGGCCTCGACGATCGCGTCCCAGGCCGGCAGTCCGCGCGCGCGGTCTTGCTCGATCTGGTCGATCAGGATCACCGAGTTGCGCATGATCATGCCCATCAGCGCGATCACACCCAGCAGCGCGACAAAGCCGAAAGGCCGATCCAGCAGCAAAAGCGCGCCAGCCACGCCGGCGATGCCCAGCGGCCCCGTCAGGAACACCAGCATCGCGCGCGAGAAGCTCTGCAACTGCAGCATCAGCAGCGTGAAGATGAGGAACAGCATCACCGGCACACCGGCAGCGATCGAGCCTTGCCCCTTGCTGCTTTGCTCCTGCGCACCGGCGATCCGAATGTCGTAGTCCGGCGGCAACTGACGCTTGATGGCCTCGATCTGAGCCGCAACGGCCCGGGTAACCGTCGGCCCTTGCACGCCGTCGATCACATCGCCCTGCACCGTGATCGCGTACTGGCGGCCTTCGCGCCACAGCACGCCAGGCTCCCAGCCGAAGCCTATGCGGGCGATCTGCGTCAGCGGAATTGCCCGCCCGCTGCTGGTGGGCAGGTAGGCGTTGCCGATGTCAGTCAGCACCTTGCGCTCTTGCAGCGGTTGGCGCAGCACGATGTCGACCAGCTTGTCGCCCTCGCGGTATTGACCCACGGTGCTGCCGCTCAAGCCGGTGCGCGCGCTCTGCGCGATGGCCTGGCTGCTCACGCCCAGCGCGCGGGCCTTGTCCTGGTCGACATCGAGTCGCAGCACCTTGACCTGCTCGTTCCAGTTGTCGTTGACACCGCGCATGCTGGGGTGAGCGCGCAACACCTCCTTGACCTGATCGCCCGCTTGGCGAACCAGGTTCAGATCCGCGCCCATGACCCTGAACTGGACAGGATAGTCCACCGGCGGTCCGTTGGGCAGCACCTTGACGCGGGCGCGCACCTCGGAAAACTCTGCGGCCAGCAACGCCGACAAGCCGCCGCGCAGACGCTCTCGCGCGGCCAGGTCTTTGGGCAACAGGATCACCTGGCTGACATTGGTCTGCGGGAAGATCTGGTTGAGCGGCAGGTAGAACCTGGGCACACCGCTGCCGATCCAGGTGGTGACACTCTCGATGTCAGGCTCGCTCATCATGCGAGCCTCGAAGCGCCGCGCCAGCGTCTCGCTCTCGCGCTGACTGCTGCCTTCGGGCAACCACAGGTCGACCAGGATCTCGGGTCGGCTCGAATCTGGGAAGAACTGTTGCTGCACCTTGCCCAGCGCGAAAACGCCGGCCCCGAACAACGCGAAAGTCAAGGCCAGCGTGATCCAACGGTGCCGAACGCAGGCGTCGACCAAGCCACGAAAGCGGTTGTAGAAAGGCGTGTCGAACAACTCATGCGCCTGGCCCCCTTCGACCTGGGGCCGCGTGTGCAGCAGCCAGGCCCCCAGGTAAGGCACGAAGTAGACCGACACCAGCCATGAAATCACCAGCGCTGCCGAGGTGACCGCGAAAATCGCGAAGGTGTATTCCCCGGTCACCGACTTGGCAAGTCCGATGGGCAGAAAGCCAGCCGCGGTGATCAAAGTGCCGGTGAGCATCGGCATCGAGGTCACCTCGTAGGCAAAGGTGGCCGCGCGCACCTTGTCGTAGCCCTCCTCGAGCTTGCGCACCATCATCTCGACCGCGATGATGGCGTCGTCGACCAGCAAGCCCAGCGAGATGATCAAGGAGCCGAGCGAGATCTTGTGCAGCCCGACACCCCAGTAGTACATCGCCACGAAGGTGATCGCCAGCACCAGCGGGATCGTGATCCCCACGACCATACCGGGCCAGATGTCGATCCGCAAAGGCTTGGTATGCAGCCCCAGCGCGATCAAACTGACCAGTAGCACCACTGCCACCGCCTCGATCAGTACATGCACGAACTCGCCGACCGATTTCGACACCGCCGCCGGCTGATCCTGGATCCGCGACAACGTGATGCCGGCGGGCAGGTCAGCGCGGATCGCCTCGATGCGGCGGTTCAAGGCCTGCCCGAGCGCGATGATGTCGCCGCCCTTGGCCATCGACACGCCCAGCGCGGTCACGGCCTGGCCTTGATAGCGAACCTTGACGGCCGGCGGGTCGACCACGCCACGGCGGATCACGGCGATGTCAGACAATTGCAGGGTGCTGGCCAGACCCGTGGTCGGGTTGGTGGCACGGATCGGCAGACGCCGGATGTCGGCAACCGCGCCGAAAGCGCCGGCCACCCGTACCTGCAGGTTCTGCGTGCCCGCGTCGAGCAGTCCGGCGCCCTCGACAGCGTTTTGCGCTGCCAACTGACCCAGCACCTGGTTCATGTCGAGCCCGAGTTGGGCCAAGCGTTGCTGCGAAATCTCGATGAAGATCTTCTCGGCCTGCGCACCGAACACCTCGACCTTCGCCACATCGGGCACACGCAGCAATTGCGACCGCAGGTTTTCGGCAAAGACACGCAATTCCTCGTCGCCAAACCCATCCGCCGACAACGCAAAGATCGAGCCGTAGACATCGCCAAAGTCGTCGTTGAAGAACGGGCCGAGCGTGCCAGCAGGCAGCGTACCTCGCATGTCGGCTATCTTTTTGCGCACCTGGTACCAGCTGTTGCTGACCTCCTTGGGCGGCGCGCTGTCCTTCAACTCCAGAATCGTGAATGATTCGCCCGGCTTGGTGTAGCTGCGAACGGTGTCCGCATAGGGCACCTCCTGCAGCGTGCGCTCGATCTTGTCAGTGACTTGCTCGGCAATCTGCTGCGCGGTCGCGCCGGGCCAGAAAGACTGCACGACCATCGCCCTGAAGGTGAACGGCGGGTCTTCGTCCTGCCCGAGCTGAAAGTAGGCCGCCGTGCCGAGCAGCAACAGCACCACCATCAGGTAGCGGGTGAGCGCGGGATGTTCCAGCGCCCAGCGTGAGATGTTCAAACGCGAGCGGCCAGGCTCCGGCTTGGGATGATTCGTCATCGGATTCGGACTCCGGCGCCGGTCAGTGCGAGGCCGCCGCGCCGGGCGACGACGCGCCGGCCGCTTGCACCGCGGCCGCACCGGGTTCGACGTACCAGCGCACCTTCTGCCCTGTGGTCAGCGCATGAACTCCGGCTGTCACCACCACCTGCCCAGGGACCAGACCACCGCCGATCAACGCCAGGTTGCCGTCGGCACCGGCCACCTCCACCCGCTGCGCCCGCACCGTCATCGTCGAGACATCGACCAGCCAGACCATCGACTGGCCAGCCTGCTCGAACAACGCGGGCAAGGGCAGCTTGATCACACCGGCGAGCACCGGCGCGTCGATCAACACAGAGGCAGTCTGGCCTAGGCGAAGCGTGGTCGCGCCCAGATCAGCCTTGACGAGAAAGGTACGGGTCATGGGGTCGGCCGCGGCGGAGACCTCGCGCACCGTCGCCGGCAACAAGGCCGCGCCAGCGCCCCAGACGCGCAGCTTCAATGCACCAGGACGACCCAGCAACGACCGAACGGCCGCAGCCCGGTCTTCGGGCACGCTGAAGACGGCGTCGCGCGGGCCGTCGTGTGCCAACCGCAGCACCGTCATGCCAGCGGCCAGTACCGCGCCGGGTTCGGCTTCCACCGCGGTCACCACGCCCGGCACATCGGCAGTGAGCAAGGCGTAGCCGGCCTGGTTGTTCTGAACACCCGACTGTGCCTTTGCTTGCTCGACCTGAGCCCGACTGGTCTTGAGCAAGGCCTCCCGGCGCTCGAGTTCCATGCCGCTGACGAAGCCCTGGTCGCGCAAAACCTTGTAGCGCTTGAATTCGGCCTCATTGACTTCGAGCTGGGCCTGGGCCGTGTTCACCGCCGCTTGCGCCGCGTCCTGGCCCAGGCGCAAATCGCTGGCGTCTAGCTGCGCCAGCGTCTGACCGGCTTTGACCAGATCGCCCAGATTGACCCTGCGCTGCAGCAGTTTGCCGCCGACTCTGAACGCCAGCTTCGATTCGATCCGCGCCCGGATCTCGGCGGCATATTCCTGCTGCAACGCACTCGAGCCTGTTTGCAGCGTCAGGGTTCGCACCGCGCGCACGGGTTCTTCGGTGGGTGACGGCTTGGTACAGGCCATCAGGATGGGCAGGACCAGCAAGGGCATGAAGTGAAGACGCATGTAGGAGAAGACCTTGGAAGGAGGCGCGAAGGACAGTTCGTCAAATTAATGACCAATTGGTCAGTAATATAAAAGACCAACGCACACCTGTCAATCCACCGACTCATCCGCCCCGCGGCTTGGCGAGCCTGGCAGTGGACAATCAGTGTGGTGAGCGTCAATCACTACGAAAACTTTCCGGTCGCCTCGATTCTGTGCCCGCCCGCTCTGCGAGCGCCAGTGCTGGCGATCTATCACTTTGCCCGAACCGCTGATGATTTGGCCGACGAGGGCGATGCCAGCGCTGCCGAGCGCCTGGCCAGCTTGAGAAACTACCGAGAGGCACTCGCGGCAGCGGCCACCGGCCAGACAAGCGCCGGGTCTTGGGCGCCAGTCTTCGGCCCCTTGGCGCATGCGCTGCGGGTGCATGGCCTACCGATGGCACTGCTCAACGACCTGTTGTCCGCCTTTGAACAAGACCTCAGCAATCCGCGCTATCTCGACCGCTCTCAGTTGCTCGACTACTGCCGCCGATCGGCCAACCCGATCGGCCGGCTGATGCTGCACCTCGCAGGCGTCCACGACAGCGCATCGTTGCTGCAATCAGATGCGATCTGCAGCGCACTGCAGCTGATCAACTTCTGGCAAGACGCCAGCGTCGATCTGCAACGTGGCCGCCACTACGTGACCATCGCGGATGCCCGACGCCACGGCCTGGACCTGGACGACCTGCGCCCCGGCGCCGACAACCTCGCCACCCAAACCATGCTGCGCGAGTTGTGCCAATGGGCTGCGTCGCTGATGCGCGAAGGCGCGCCGCTGACTTGGCGGGTACCAGGCCGGCTGGGCTGGGAGCTTCGGCTGGTGGTGCAAGGCGGCTTGCGCATCCTTGAGAGAATCGAGACGATGCAATACCGCACGCTCAGTCAGCGCCCTGCCCTGCACGCCCATGACCTGCCGGTGATGTTGTGGCGTGCCTTGCGCATGGGACCCGGCCGGCCAACGCCTGGTTTTGCTTCGCCCTGAAGCCAACGCGATGAATCCCCAGCAATACGTCCAACACAAGGCCGCGACCAGTGGCTCGTCGTTTTACTACGCCTTCCTGTTCCTGCCGCCGCCACGGCGCGCAGCGATCACTGCTTTCTATGCCTTTTGCCGCGAGGTCGACGATGTGGTCGACGAAACACGCGACCCCGGCGTCGCTGCCACCAAACTGGCCTGGTGGC
>CALQBT020000103.1 GCA_943328885.2 Bordetella parapertussis
GCCCAGCGCTAAGCCTTGAAACCCTCACAACCGGAGCCTGCGATGTCGCTCGCTGACGAACTCAACAAGCTCGAAGACCTGCGCGCCCGTGGCGTGCTGTCGGACGCTGAGTTCGGGCGAGCCAAGCAGCGCTGGCTCGACGGGCCCGCCGTCTCGCCACCCGTGCCGCCGGTGCTGGCCGCTGTCAACCGGTTCCGACGCTCGTCGTCTGACCGGTGGATAGGCGGCGTTTGCGGCGGGCTGGCGGTGGCCACCGGCATCGAGAGTTGGGTCTGGCGTCTGATCTTCACTGTGTTGCTGCTGTTTGGCGGCAGCGGCCTGATCATCTACCTCTTGTTGTGGATTTTCGTGCCCGCCGAGTGAGTCGGCGACCCTCCATCAGCGTTTCCTTCGGAACATCATGTCCAAGTCATTTGACCTCGTCGTCATCGGTGCCGGCCCCGGCGGCTACATCGCCGCCATCCGCGCCGCGCAACTCGGTTTCAAGGTCGCCTGCGTCGACGAGTGGCGCAATGCCGTGGGGGGTCCTGCCCCCGGCGGCACCTGTACCAACGTGGGTTGCATCCCGTCCAAGGCGCTGCTGCAGTCGAGCGAACATTTCGACCATGCACTCCACCAGTTTGCCGATCACGGCATCGGTCTGTCCAACCTGACGATCGACGTGGCCAAGATGCTGGGCCGCAAGGATTTGGTGGTCAAGCAAAACAACGATGGCATCCTCTACCTGTTCAAGAAGAACAAGGTCAGCTTCTTCCATGGTCGGGGTGCTTTCGCCAAGGCCGCAGGAGGTGTCTACGACATCAGTGTCAGCGGCGTGGCTCAAGAGATGCTCAGTTCCCGCCATGTGATCGTCGCTACAGGCTCGAGCGCGCGTGAGTTGCCCGGCGCCGCTTTCGACGAAGAACGCATCCTGTCCAATGACGGTGCACTGCGTATCGATGCGGTGCCCCGCACGCTGGGGGTGATCGGCTCGGGCGTGATCGGCCTGGAGATGGGCTCGGTCTGGCGCCGGCTGGGCGCCGAGGTCACGATCCTCGAAGCGCTGCCAGGATTCCTCGGCGCGGCCGACGAGGGTGTGGCCAAGGAAGCGCTCAAGGCCTTCAAAAAGCAGGGTTTGAAGTTTGAGTTTGGCGTCAAGATCACCGATGTCAAGACCGGCGCGAATGGGGTGACCGTGGTCTATCTCAACGCCCGTGGCGAGGCGGTGACGCTGGCTGTGGAGCGACTGATCGTCTCGATCGGTCGGGTTCCCAACACCAACGGGCTGAACGCCGCGGGTGTGGGACTGGCGCTCGATGAACGCGGGGCGATCGTCGTCGACGCTGATTGCCGAACCAACCTGCCCAATGTCTGGGCGGTCGGCGATGTGGTGCGAGGCCCGATGCTTGCACACAAGGCCGAGGAAGAGGGTGTGGCGGTGGCCGAGCGCATGGCCGGTCAGCACGGCCATGTCGATTTCAACCTAGTGCCTTGGGTGATCTATACCTCGCCGGAGATCGCCTGGGTCGGACGGAACGAACAGCAGCTCAAGGCCGAAGGCGTGGCCTACAAGGCCGGGCAGTTCCCGTTCATGGCCAACGGCCGGGCGCGGGCTTTGGGCGATACCACCGGTTTCGTCAAGTTCCTGGCCGACGCCCAGACCGACGAGATCCTGGGCGTGCACATCGTCGGCCCGTTTGCCAGCGAGTTGATCGCCGAGGCTGTCGTCGCGATGGCCTTCAAGGCCTCGGCCGAGGACATCGCCCGCATCTGCCATGCCCATCCGAGCTTGAGCGAAGCTAGCAAGGAAGCCGCGCTGGCGGTGGACAAGCGCACGCTGAACTTTTGATCGACTCCCGCCCGACCGCCGCCCGCCGGGCGGTCGCGGATCGGGCACACCGGATCGACCACAGACCTCGGTGACAACCTGGACGACAACCCCTTGAGCGTTCGCGAGCTGTACCTGGCCACACTGGCCGAGCATGGATTCCAGACTGACCCGTCGCAGCTGCGTGCGGTCGACACCCTCGAGCGCTGCGAAAACGAGTGGATCGCCTACAAAGCGCGCCGACGCAACGCGGTGACCAAATTGCTGCTGCGACCGCCAATCCCGCGCGGGGTCTACATGCATGGCGGCGTCGGGCGAGGCAAGAGCTTTTTGATGGACTGTTTTTTCCAGTCAGTGCCGCTGACGCGCAAGACCCGGCTGCACTTTCACGAGTTCATGCGCGAGGTCCACCGCGAGTTGCAGGAGCTCAAGGGTACGGTCGATCCGCTCGACGAGCTGGGAAAGCGCATCGCCAGGCGGTTCAGGCTGATCTGCTTTGACGAGTTCCACGTCGCCGATGTCACCGACGCGATGATCCTGCACCGCTTGCTGGCCGCGCTGTTCGCCAACCGGGTGGCGATCGTGACGACCTCGAATTTTCATCCCGACGCGCTCTATCCCAACGGCTTGCACCGCGACCGCATCTTGCCGGCGATCGACATGCTCAAGGACCAACTCGAGATCATCAACGTCGACCATGGCAGCGACTACCGGCAACGAACGTTGCAGCAGGCCCGGCTCTACCTCAACCCTTTGGACGAGCAGGCCCAGGCCTCGTTGCAGGCCACTTTCAGCGAGCTGTCCGAGGCCCGTGACCAGGACCCGGTGCTGCACATCGAGCACCGCGAACTGCGGGCGCTGCGGCGCGCCGGCGGCGTCGTCTGGTTCGATTTCCGCACACTGTGCGGTGGCCCGAGGTCGCAGAACGACTACCTCGAGATCGCCCAGCAGTTCCACACTTTGCTGCTGTCGAACGTGCCGCAGATGCCGCCGCGTCTGGGCAGCGAGGCTAGGCGATTCACGTTGCTGGTCGACGTGCTCTACGACCGGCGCGTCAAGCTGGTCATCTCGGCGGCGGTGCCTGCCGAGCAACTCTACCTCGAAGGGCCGCTGGTGCACGAGTTTGCTCGTACCGTTTCGAGGTTGCAGGAAATGCAGTCGCCTGAGTATCTGGCGCTGGCGCGACGTGATGTCGACACGGGGCTGACCTGAGGCCTGTACCAAAGCTCGAGGTGACAAGCTGTCTGCCGCCTCGACAGACCTGCGAGTTGCTGGTGTGGCCAGGCATCGAACCAGGGCATGACCCACAGCGTGTGCGCTCGCTCGATTCGCTAGGTCGTAAACAGCATCTCGCACATGGATCGAGACGATAAACTCGAGGTCTTCATGAAGCCCGAACCAGACCGTGAACTCAACCTGCACTCGCCGCAACGCCAGCTGATCGAGTTGCGAATGGAGCACGCCGATCTCGACAGCTTGATCGACCACAGCGCCGCGCATGCACCGGGCGACGACTTGTTGCTGCGGCGATTCAAGAAGCGCCGCCTGCGCTTGCGCGACCAGATCGTCCAGCTGGAAGTCGAACTCGATCCGCCACGGCCTGCATGAGAGCCTGCACAGGCGGGCGATGCCGAAACTTGTCGAGCGATCCGGATATGCGCGGACCGAGCCCGTCGATGCCTTGAAAGCAAGATTCCCTATGGACGTGCACGGCGAACAGCCAGCCCCACCGATCAGTGCATTGGCGACCGCCACCCGCGATGCGCTCAGCCCTCGCGGTGCTTTGGCGCAGGCCGACCCTGGATTTGTCGAGCGCGAGCCGCAGCTGCGGCTGGCCGATGCGATGGCCCGTGCAATCGAGGACCGTGCCACGCTGGTGGCCGAGGCCGGCACGGGGGTGGGCAAGACCTTTGCCTACCTGGTGCCGCTGCTGCTGTCGGGCCGGCGTGCCTTGGTCAGCACCGCGACCAAGAGCCTGCAGGATCAACTCTTTCTGCGCGACCTGCCGCGTCTGCGTGAGGCGCTGGGGCTGCCGGTGCGCATTGCCTTGCTCAAAGGCCGCAGCAGCTACCTCTGCCTGCACCGGCTGGTCCAGGCACGAGAGACCGGCTCGTTGCCGGACCGGTTTGCAGTGCGCGCGCTGGCGCGGGTCGAAACCTGGTCGCAATCCACCCGGACCGGCGATCTGGCCGAGATCGATGGCCTCGACGACCGCTCGCCGGTGATCCCGCTCGTCACCTCGACCCGCGACAACTGCTTGGGCGGCGAGTGCCCCCAGTTCAGCGCCTGCCATGTCGTCAAGGCCAGACGCGAAGCGATGGCGGCCGACCTGGTGGTGGTCAACCACCATTTGTTCTTTGCCGATCTGTCGCTGCGCGACAGCGGTGTTGCCGAGTTGCTGCCGACCGTCGATGCTGCGGTATTCGACGAGGCCCACCAACTGGTCGAGACCGGTCTGCAGTTCCTCGGCACGATGCTGTCGACCCACCAGGTGATCGATTTCGGTCGTGATCTGGTGGCCGCTGGCCTGAGCCACGCTCGCGGTCTGGCCGAGTGGCAGACACTGGCGGCCAGCCTGGACCGCGCTGCCCGCGAGTTGCGTCTGGCCTGCGCTGGCGCGCTGCGCGAGCCCAAGGGCATCCTCAAGCTGCGCTGGGACGAGCGCGCCCACGAGTCGGCTTTTCTTGAAGCGATGGCCGGCCTGGCCGCCGCTGCTGACGCAGCGCGCGACGCGGCGCTCGCGGTCGAGGCTGTAGCGCCCGACTTCAGCCGTCTGGTCGAACGAGGCGGGCACATCGCCCAACTGGTGAATGGTTTCAAAGGTGAAGCTGCGATCGACCGCGTGCGCTGGATCGACATCGGCCCGCGCGACGCCAGGCTGGTCGAGTCGCCACTGCACATTCGGGACCTGTTCACCGAACAGCGTGCCGCAGCGCCTCGGGCCTGGATCTTCACTTCGGCCACGCTGGGCAGCGATGAGCAGTTGAGCTGGTTCAGCGAAGCCGCAGCGCTAGAGGATGCGCGCAAGCTGCGCGTGGGCAGCCCGTTCGACTATGCTGCCCATGCCCGCACTTGGGTGCCGCCGCGTTTCCCCAAGCCCAATGAGCCGGGTCACCCGGCGGCGGTGGGCGCGCTGGCGGCGCGGCTGGCCGGCCGGCTTGGCGGGCGGACCTTCGTGCTGACGACCACCTTGCGCGTTTTGCCGCTGATCGCCGAGGCCTTGACCGAAACCGCGACCGCGGCCGGCGAACACTTGCAGGTGCTGGTGCAGGGCACCCATCCGAAGCGCACGCTGCTGCAGCGCTTTCTAGACACGCCGCGCAGCGTGCTGGTGGGTTCGGCCAGCTTCTGGGAAGGCATCGACGTACCCGGCGATGCGCTGCAGTGCGTGATCATCGACAAGCTGCCGTTTCCGCCGCCGCACGATCCGCTGGTGCAGGCGCGCAGCAAGGAATTGGCGTCGCGCGGCCGTGATCCGTTCAACGACTACTACTTGTCAGAGGCGGCGATCTCGCTCAAGCAGGGCGCCGGGCGGCTGATCCGCAGCGAGACCGACCTGGGCCTTCTGGTGATCACCGACCCCCGGCTTCGCCAGATGCCTTATGGCCGCAAGCTGCGCGCTGCGCTGCCGGCGATGGGCACCCTCGACACCGAGGCAGACGCGATGGCCTGGCTGGACGAAATTGTTGCGCTGACCTCGACGGCCTGAGACCCTACCAGAATTGCCACCAAGCCCGGTCGGGCTGGCGCACGCCGTCCTTGAAGTAGCGCGTTTGCGGGTAGTTCTTTTTCAGCACTCGCTCGGCGTCTTCGCGCAAGGTTTGCAGTCCCAGCTGCTCATAGCTTGCAGCCATGATGAACAAGGCTTCTTCAGTCGCCGGCGCGCGCTGGTAGTCGCGTACCACGAGCTGGGCCCGGTTGGCTGCTGCCAGGTAGGCCGCGCGGCGGTAGTAGTAACGCGCCACATGCACCTCGTACTCTGCCAGCGCGTTGACGATGTAGTCCATCCGGGAACGAGCGTCGCCCGCGAACTTGGACTGCGGGTATTGCTCGACCAGCTGGCCGAAAGCCTGGAACGCGTCGCGCGAGGCTTGCTGGTCGCGCTCAGAGATGTTTTGGCGCGAGAAGCCGCTCAAGAACCCCATGTTGTCGTTGAAGTTGATCAGGCCCTTCAGGTACAGCGCGTAATCCATGCCCGGACTGGATGGGTGCAGCTTGATGAAGCGCTCGAGTGTGGCGATGGCCAGCACCCGTTCGCTGGTTCGCCACTGCGCATAGGCCAGGTCTAGCGTGGCCTGTTGGGCCAGCAGGGTGCCGGCCGCACGACCCTCGACCTTTTCCAGCGCCTTGATCGCGGGCTCGTAACTACCCGCCGCCAGGTCTTCTTTGGCCTGTGCATACAATTTCTCGGGAGAGTTGCGCAATTCCTCGTCTTTCGACGTGGAGCCGCAAGCCGCCAGTGCGGCTGCCAGAACAAGCACCAGCAGTTGCCGTGCAGCGCGCAGCGGTGGGCGATGCATGGTGGTGGTGTTGGTGGGCGCCGCCAGGCGCAAGACCTTGAACAAACTCATCGGTGTCGGCGGCCGCGTTGCGGTCGGCGTCCTTCCAGGCAGGTATGCGAACTCGAAGATTCTAATGTCCTCAACTATCCATTTGCCGGCTGCCGACGATCCTGATGCGGAGCTCGACGCTGAAGTCCGCGAAGCGCTGGTGTCGCGGTCCCAGCATGCGTTGCGACTGGACAAGGCGCTGGTAGCGCTGGCGCCCGAGTTCTCCCGCAGTTGGTTGCAGCAACTGCTAGCGCGTGGCCATGTTCGGCTCGATGGTTTGGTGCAGAACACGGCCTCGCGCAAGCTGCGCATCGGACAGAAGATCAGGCTGGCACTGGTTCCCACAGCCGAGAGCCTGGCGTTTCGGCCCGAGCCCATGGCCTTGGACATCGTCTTCGAGGACTTGCACCTGCTGGTCGTCAACAAGCCCGCCGGGCTGGTCGTGCATCCTGCGGCCGGCCATTGGTCGGGCACGCTGCTCAACGGCTTGCTGGCAAACCATGCGGTGGCTGCCACCTTGCCGCGCGCGGGCATCGTTCACCGGCTCGACAAGGACACCACCGGGCTGATGGTGGTGGCCAAGACCTTGCCGGCGATGACCGCGCTGGTGCGGCAGATCGCCGCACGGGATGTGCGGCGCGTCTACCTCGCGCTGGCGCAGGGCGAGGTCGCCTGGGCTCAAGCGGCGATCGAAGCGCCGATCGGTCGCGACCCGGGTTCGCGCTTGCGCATGGCGGTGGTGGCGTCTGGCAAGCCTGCGCGTACCGATGTCGAACGCCTGTTGGCCCACGGCGGGGTCACCGCGCTGCGTTGTCGACTGCACACCGGACGCACCCATCAGATCCGGGTCCATCTGGCCTCGCGTGGCCATGCGCTGGTGGGCGACGCGCTCTACGGCGGGCGACCAGCGTTGGGCCTGTCCAGGCAGGCCCTGCACGCCGCTGAACTGGCTTTCGATCATCCTGCCGATGGTCGTCTGATGGAATTCTCTGCGGCGTTGCCGGCCGATCTGGCTGCGGCTTGGCGCTTGGTGATGCCCGGTTTTTGAATGCCAGACCTTGGGGAAATTGCGTTGCCTGCAATCGGCGCTAGAATGCGGCCTGCGCGAATAGGGTAGTTACCTTTGAGGCCTTGCCCTGACGCAGCGACGCAGTTCTGAATCGGGCTGCGGGATGTCCCAGGCAGCCGTCCGCGGCCGGGTCTCCAAGGATCTGGTGATGGCGCAGCGGCTGAAGCCGTGGGTCGATCTCACCGAACGCGACATTTTTTCCAGCCCGCCGCAAGACGTGAGCTGGATTTACGACTGAAGTCAGTCCACTTGATGCGATGCACCAGCGCTGTTGTCCTGCAACGGCTCATGTGAACAGGGGTTCATGAACACTCAAGAGGCTAAGCGCGTCCTGGAGACTGCGTTGATCTGCGCCCAGCAGCCTTTGCCGCTGCGTGAGATGCGAGATCTGTTTGATGCGCAGATCGGGCCCGACACCTTGCGCGCGCTGCTGGATGAACTGGTACGGGATTGGCAGCATCGAGGTGTCGAGCTGGTCGCTTTGGCCACCGGCTGGCGCTTTCAAAGTCGCCCAGAAATGCGCCAATTTCTGGACCGTTTGCATCCCGAGAAGCCACCACGCTACTCACGCGCCACGATGGAAACTCTTGCCATCGTTGCCTATCGAC
>CALQBT020000104.1 GCA_943328885.2 Bordetella parapertussis
ACTCATAGGCGCGCGATTTCGCGAAGACACGCTGCTCGACGCCGCCGAGGTGCTCGAAGCCCGTCATCCCTGCGCGGGGCCGATCGACCCGGTGTTCGAGGCCTGACAGGTCGGCCGGCTTGCCCCGGATAAGCGGGACGCTGGCATGCTGCCACTCTGCCAGAAAGCCAAGCCTTGACTAGTTTGACCAGGAGTCCCCACATGAGCACCTCCCCGGAACTCGGTTCCATCATGAAACCGGCCTCGCGCCACACCTGCGGCCTGCATCGCGCGGTCTTCTCCGAACTGGACTTTTCGGACCAGACCTCGTTCGACGACGCGGCGCGCGGGTTGATCGGCAGCATCCCGGATGCGCGCATCCTCGGCGCCAAGGGTCAAGTCGTCTGGGACATGTCGTCGTTCGCCTTTCTCGAAGAAGAGAGCGCTCCCGATTCGGTCAATCCAAGCCTGTGGCGCATGGCGCGGCTGAACCGGCTGCACGGCCTGTTCAAAGTCACCGATCGCCTGTACCAGGTGCGAGGCTTCGATCTCGCCAACATGACGATCATCGAGGGTGACAGCGGCATCGTCATCATCGATCCACTGACCTTCACCGAGAGCGCGAGCGCGGCGCTGGCGCTGTACCGGGCCCACCGCGGCGACCGCCCGGTACGCGCGGTGATCTATTCGCACAGCCATGTCGACCACTACGGCGGGGTTGAAGGGGTGATCACACCCGAGCAAGCCGCCAGCGGCGAGGTGCTGGTGATCGCCCCCGACGGTTTCATGAAGGAGGTGATCTCGGAGAACGTCCTGGCCGGGGTGCCGATGCGACGGCGCGCGATGTTCCAGTTCGGCCCGACGCTCGAGCGCGGTGCGCGCGGGCATGTCGACAGCGGACTGGGCAAGGTCACCGGGCGCGGGTCGGTGAGCCTGATCGCGCCCAACCGCATCATCACAGCGCCGACCGAGACACAACACATCGACGGCATCGAGATCGTCTTCCAACTCACGCCCGAGACCGAAGCGCCGGCCGAGATGAATTTCTTTTTTCCGCAGCTGCGGGTGCTGAACCTGGCGGAAAACGGCTGTCACACGATGCACAACCTGTGCCCGATCCGCGGCGCCAAAACCCGTGACTCGCTGGCCTGGTCGAAGTACCTGGACCAGGCGCTCGACGCCTTCATCGACCGCACCGACATCTGCATCGCGCAGCACCACTGGCCCACCTGGGATCAAGCCAAGGTGCGACGCTTCATCGAAGAGCAGCGCGACATGTATCGCTACCTGCACGACCAGACCTTGCGGCTGATGAGCCATGGCCTGACACCGCACGAGATCGCCGAAGACTTCACGATGCCGGCCTCGCTGCAGGGTAGCTGGCACGCACGGCCTTATTACGGGGCCATTGCACACAATGTCCGGGCGGTGTATGCGCACTACCTGGGGCCTTACGACGGCAATCCAGTGAACCTCAACCCGCTGACGCCGCAGGGCGAGGCGATCAAGTATCTGGAGTACATGGGTGGGGCCGATGCGGTGCTCGAGCGCGCGCGCAGCGACTTCGAGGCTGGCGACTACCGATGGGTGGCCCAGGTGACCCACCATGTCGTCTTCGCCGATCCAAGCCACCGGGCAGCGCGTGAACTGGGCGCCGATGCGCTGGAACAACTGGGCTACCAGAGCGAATCAACAACCTGGCGCAACGCCTACTTGCTGGGCGCCAAGGAATTGCGTTTCGGCGCCCCCAAATCGCCGCCGGGCGCGCAGGGCGGGGTCGCACCGCGGGTGGTGGCGATGCTGCCGATGGCGATGTTCTTCGACTACCTGGCGATTCGCGTGAATGGTCAAAAAGCAGCCGGACTGGCCTTGCACATCGACTGGGTGATGGCCGGTGACGAAGGCGGCCATCGGCTCACGCTGAGCCATTGCGCGCTCAGCCATGCACCCGGTTCGCACGGCGCGCGGGCGCAGGCGCGGGTCAGCATGGATCGCAAGGGGTTGGCCGCGATCATGGTGACCGGGCAGTCGTTCTCGCAGGCGCTGGCCGATGGTGTGATTGGCGTCACCGGTCAGCGCGAAGCCGTGGCGGCGCTGTTCGACACGCTCGACAGTTTCTCGCCGATGTTCGCGATTCTGGAGCCTTGACAGGGCGGCGCGTGCTTGCCACCGCGTCTGCACGCCTCACCTCGACCGGGTCGGGGTGTATCGGCCGGCGCTGAACCCTCCCGCTTCGACTTGAACCCTAAGGTTCCGTCAAGACGCGGCGATGAGCTGACGCATCTCCTGGGGGTCGAGCGATCCGGGCTTTGACCCAGTCAGTGCCATCCTCCGAACCTGCTCCTGCAAGGCCGCATTGAGCGGCGTAGGCACACCGTGCATGCGGCCGAGCAGCACAATCTCACCGCTCAGGTAGTCCACTTCTGTTTGTCCCGTGCCACGGGCAAGGCTCTGCCACGCCGAACTGCCGGGAAACGGCTTGCCCTGCACATGCTTGAGAGGCAACAGATGCCGCCTGCGGACGAATGCCTCTTCCTTCGGAACAAACGCAATGCCCGCAGCGCGTAAGCACGCACGTCCTTCTTCCTGCGCAGCTTCGTACAGATCAGGCACCGCGCTGGAGTCGCCATAGGAAGCCGTCAGTGCGTTACCCAGGTTTGCAATCAGCTTGGCGTATTTCCATTCCATGATGTTCGCCCGAGCCAAGGAATCAAATCCTGCCGCGCGCAAGTCGCTGGCCATCGAATGTGCACAAGCATCAGGCTCGCCTGCAAAGCGGCCCAGGTCAATAACACCTGAAGATGGCGCGGTGTAGCAACACACCTGGCCCGGCACGAGCGTCGCAGCGAAAACATAGACATACAGGCCGTAAACGTTGGCAAAAAACCGCTGGGCAATAGGCTCGTTCTCCACACCGTTCTGTGCGCAAAAGACAGGCATGCCCACGGGTGCCGCGGCGGCAAGGCTCTGCACGGCGGCCAGCGTGTCCTGTGTCTTCATGGCGAGGATGACGCAGTCCCCGCTGGTAAGCGCCAGTTCTGACGGCTGCCGAGCGACTTCAAGCCGCCCCGTCCAACTGCCCTCTTCGTCTGCCAATTGCAGGCCGCTGCGTGCAAGCACGTCATACGTTTGGCCGCGCGCGATGAGCACCACGTGATGGCCCTGTTTGTGCAACCGGCCTGCGATGAGGCCCCCAACGGCGCCAACGCCATAGATCACATAGCGCATCGCGTCAGGTGACCTGGTGCTTGCGCAAAAATTCTTCGTTGATCGACAGACCGTGCCCTGGCCGCTCGCTGAGCACCAACTGGCCGTCCTTCAGCTCTGGCAGTCCTTCGAAGAGACCTTGGGTCCAAGGCATGCCTTCGACAATCAGACCGTTCGGGATGGCGGCGATCAGGTGCGCAAAGACTTCAGGGATGAGGTGACTGGCGACCTGCTTGCCAAAAGCCTCCGCCATACCCGCCACCTTGCGGAACGGCGTGATGCCGCCGACCCGCATCAAGTCCACCATCAGATAGTCCACCGATTTCATCTGCAACAGTTGGAGCAAGGGCTGGATGCCATAGTGGTATTCGCCCGAGCAGATCGGCACATCGAGCGCAGCCGCAACAGCGGCCTGCCCTTCGAAGTCGCTCATCGGCACCGGATCTTCAATCCAGAACAGTTCCAGCGGCTCGAGTGCACGTCCGGTGCGGATGGCGCGCGCAGGCAACCAGGTCTGATTGATGTCGAGCATGAGGTCAATGTCGTAGCCAATGACATCGCGTACCGCCTTGACATGCTCGACGACCTTTGAGGGTCGCCCCTGCCGCAAGTTGCCGGGCCGCATCTTCATGGCCCTGTAGCCACGCTCCACATTTTCCGCGGCGACGCGCTGCAACGCATCGATGTCAGGTGAAATCAGTCCGCCGCTTTCGTACACCCGAGCGCGATCCGAATGGCCGCCGAGCAGGCGCCACAGTGGTTGGCCTGTGTCCTTGCCGATGATGTCCCACACCGCAACGTCCAGCGCGCAGGCCGCGATATTGAGCAGACCACCCGGGCCAATCCAGTTGGCTGGGTAGAGCATCTTCGAAGAGATTTTCTCGGGCCGCCGGGGATCTTCACCGACGAGCTGATCGCCGAGTTCACCGACCAGCGCAGCGAGCGACCTCGTGTACTCCGGCATCAAGGTGACCGTGTGGCCTATGCCTGTTATCCCCGTGTCTGTATGCACGCGCACGACGATGGCCGGCAAGTCCCAGCCCGATTTGATGTGGTAATTCTGCGGCAACTCTCGCGGCAGCAGCACCATTTCTACCTGGACTTTTGTGATTTTCATGGTGAGTGCGGCTTGGCCTCTGCGGTCAGCTCTTAACCAATGGGCACTTGCTCTTGCTCAGCGGTTGAAAGGCCTTGTCACCGGGGATCGTGGCAACGACGTTGTAGTAGTCCCAGGGCTCTTTGGAGTCTTCGGGCTTCTTGACCTGCACCATGTACATGTCATGCACCATGCGGCCATCTTCGCGGATTTTTCCATTCGCCGCAAAAAAGTCGTTGATCGGCATCTTCTTCATCTGCGCAGCCACTGTCTTGCCATCATCGGTGCCTGCCGCTTGTATGGCCTTGAGGTAGTGCGTGACCGCCGAGTAAGTGCCCGCATGCACCATCGAAGGCATGCGCTTCATCTTGGAGAAATAGCGGCGGGACCACTCCCGCGTGGCCGGCGTGCGGTTCCAGTAGAAACCCTCCAGGAAGTTGATGCCCTGCGCATCTTTCAGCCCGATGGAATGCACGTCACTGATGAGCATGAGCAAAGGCACGACGAGTTGATTCTTCATGACGCCAAATTGCTGCGCTGTCTTCACCGAGTTGACGGCATCCCCCCCCGCGTTGGCCAGCGCGATGTTGTCGGCCTTGGAGGCTTGTGCCTGCAGCAAGTAGGACGACAGGTCGCTGCTGTTGAGTGGATGAAAAGCGGAACCAATGACCTTGCCGCCCAGTTGCTCGATAGAGGAGGTGACATCTGCGGCCATTTGCTTGCCGAACGTGTAGTCGACACCCAGGATGAACCACTTCTTGCCATCTTGGCGACCAAAGCCTTCTGCTGCGCCAGTCGCCAGGGCATAGGTGTCGAATACATAGTTGATCGCGTTGGACACGCACGCCTCGTTCGTCAAGGCCAACGAACCGGCGCCGGTGTAGATGGCTACTTTTCCATTGGCATCGACCATCTTGTTGATCGCGAGTGCAATGCTCGAATTGTTCACGTCGAAGATCGCGTCCACCCCTTCACGGTCATACCACCGGCGAGCCATCGAGACGCCAATGTCTGCCTTGTTCTGGTGATCGCCCGAGATGAGCTCGCTCGACTTGCCGAGGACCTTGCCGCCAAAGTCCTCAATGGCCATGCGGGCGCCCTCAACCGAGCCGGGACCGGCTGTTTCGGAGTAAGGGCCAGACAGATCGGTCAGCACGCCGATGCGAACCTTGTCCTCGCTAAATTTTGACGCAGGTGCCTGGGCCTTCACGGGAACAGCCAGTGAGGCAGCCAAGACTGAGGCGCAGAGGATGGTGGCCAAAGCCATGTTGTGATTTTTTTGCATGAGACTTCCTGGTTGGTCGAGTCCGCCCCGTAGCTTGCAGACGTCTTGAATATGCTCGCGCCATCCTAGAGGCTGTAGCAATGAGAGTAAATGGCCAGCGGGGTACGACTGTCATGCTGGCAACTCACGAATACCGGGTAGTTACCCGCTACCAAGTGCCCCGATCACTCGCAGGCCTAAAGCTCAGAGTAGATGGACAAATCGCCTTCGAACTCTTTGACGGAGACCGATTTTCGTAGGTACTGTACTGAAAAATCGGTGAACAGCTGCAGACGCAGCGGCCTCTTCTTGACTGAATGAACCACCCAAACACTCAGGGAAGAACCCTGCGGATTGAGGCACTCATAGTTTTCCAGCACTGGAATGACCAGCCCGTTACGGATATCGGCTCCGGCCAGTGGCGAACCCATGCGCATGATGCCCAACCCCCTCAAAACCATGCTGCGCAGCAGCAGCCAACTATTGGTTTCAACGCGGGCTTCCAGTTGCAGCGAACTGGTCTGGCCATCTGGCCCTCTAAAGTCCCATTGCTTGGACTGCGGGTGCCGATGCGTCAGACAGTCGTGGAATTTCAATTCTTCCGGTGTGCGGGGCGCCCCGTGGGCCTTGATGTAGGAAGGCGCGGCAACCAGGATGCGTCGGTATTCATAGGCCTGCTGTGCATACAGGTCGTCAGCCGGGGTCGGTCCAGCATGGATCGCCAGATCGCACCGACCGTCCAGCATCGATGGCGGATCGTCGCACGCCTCGACACTGATCTTGATGTCCCGATACTCTGCGGTGAACTGCCGAATGAGTTCGGGCAGGTAGAAGGCGGCGACCATCGTGTCGATCGCGATGCGGATGTGTCCCTTCGGTTCTTGCTGCCCGGTATGGATTTCCTCCATCAAACGGGCTCTCGAAGAGAGTGTCTCGCGTGACCAGGCGAGGAACAGATTGCCGGATTCGGTGAGCACGAGTCGGCGCGTCGTACGGCTCAGAAGCTGGGTTTTGAGCTCGCTTTCAAGGCGCGCAACGATGCGACTGACAAACGAAGGCGAAATGTTTCGTTGCCGCGCGGCTGCCGCCAAGCTGCCGGTCTCGGCGATGGCAACAAAGAGTTCCGCCGTTTCGTAGTCCAAGCTGAGGCCCTTTTCTGCAGCCGAGAACCGAACGGCGAAAGCTTATAAACGTCGGCTCAATGCTTTGAAATGATACACGCTGGACCGTAGCGGCTCAATTCGGTGGGTCGCAAGGCGTCTTCGTGATGCTTGCCGGCAGCAACTCATTGTTCTTGCAGTCGATCATGTCAAGATAATGGATTTCGGTCGCCGGATCGAGCAGGGGTTGGATGGCCGCCAGCGCATCGTCGTGGGCCTTCGTGGTGCGGTGCAGCTCAAAGGCGGCCGGGTCCTTGTAGCGTTCATAGAACCAGACGGCATTCACATCCGTGGGGCAGGTGTGCATCATGTACAAGAGGGTGTCTGGCTCAGACTTCACTGCTTCGAACATGGGCCGAAGCGCTTTGATCAGTTCATCGCGTTTACCCGGCAGCGCGACGAACTTGACCACATGACCGTGAGTTGCCATTGATATGTTTCCTTTGTTGTGAATAGGTTCTACGTCAAGGAAGCAGACCAGCAAAGCTGGTGGTCGCTGTGCCAGGGCGCAGAAATTCGAACTGCGCCATGTCTGTGGCGCGCATCTTGGGGTCTTTGAAATCCACGATCAGCTCGCGCAGCGTGCGGTCCAGCGAGACATTCCGGGCGATTTCCGGCATGGCGCTCGCGGGCATGAACAGCACCGTTCCATCTGCAATTTCCCGTTCACCACCGCTGCCGTCTCCGCGCCGGGCTTGAACCAAGCAACCGTCGTACACGATCAGCAGATGGTCATAGTCGTGCACATGCCAGTTGCAAATTTCACCGGGTTTCATGATGAGTTCCCAGACGCGGACACGGTCGTTCTCAAACAGCAGCGTCCCGGGATCGCCGGGGCTGTCGCTGGTACTTCCGGGGGCGACGACGATGGTGGCGGCGGGGTTCATGCGGGCACCGCTTGTCGTTGAACAAGCCCCAATTGCGCTGGCGTGGGGCCGATACGTTCGATGAGATCCGCGTAATCAGCACGTCGGATCGCATAAGCGCTCTCGATACGCTCACCAAGATAGGCACGCATGTCGGCTTCAGACAGGCCGGTGACCAGTTTTTTCAATTCGGCTTGACCATTGGGCCAGAATCCTTCGCCATGTCCGAGGTCCGATCCCCACAGGATATTGGGCACCGAATGAAAGTGCTCGGGTTCGAGGTCGCTGCGCTTGATCAGATCCTTGGCTGAGAGTGTGACGTAACACTGACGCTTGAAATATTCCTCCGCGGTCATGGACAGCGTGAAGGCACCGGGCGCTCCGCCCAGGATCGGGTCGCTGTCGTC
>CALQBT020000105.1 GCA_943328885.2 Bordetella parapertussis
GGTCGAGGCGATACGCCAGGATCCAGGATGACCGCGGGCGGCAACCAAGCCGCGCCCGACAGCGCATCGTACAAGCGCAGACCCATCAGCTGAAATCCAGTCTCGGCCCAACGGGCCGGGTATTGCTCATCGCGCCCGCGCGCGTCTCTGAAACACTTGACCAGGATTTTTGCTCGCAGGCCAGGAGGAATTTGAACGCACGCCTTCCACTGCTGCGCTGCAGCCGTCGATTCAATCTCGACATAATGCAGGCGGCAACTGCTATGGGCACCGGCCTGCTTCATCTGCTGGCTCATTTCCTCTGGATACAGACACTGGCTCGGTACGGCATCGTGGCCGCGCTGCCCCTGGCTGGCCGGAAAATCGACAGCGACCGCAAACCGGTGCAGCTCAAAATCATAGCTCGACAGGCAGACCTTGACCGGACGGTCGAGCTGGTAAATCGGGCCACCGATTTCGCGCCGCAGCAAGGCGAGATTTTCCCTGAAGGCATGGCGCTCGAACTCGTCCTTGCCAACCGGTTTGCCCTGCAAGACAGGGACGATGGCTCGGTTCCATTGAGCCCAGCTCACCGGCAGGCTGTCAGCCACCCGCCGCGCGTAGCGCTGGCTCAACAGCAGCAAATCGAACACCGGCTCCTGCACGCCGCGCGGGCGTCGCAACCAGGTGTTGACAGCCAGCGCGGCACTGCCAAGAAGCAGTACCAGCAGCGGATTGACTTGCGGCATGTCCGAATGGCCTAAGAATGGCCTGAAACTGTCAAATGATTAGCAAAATTGCCGCCTTTCAGACTCGTTTTCAGAGAAATTCTTCGTCAAGGACAAAAACCATCTCATCAGCGCATCTGAAAATAAAAATCCAACCAGCCAAACCTTGCCTTCAGGGTAAATTGAAATTGAAAATTCACCTTGACATACATCAAACATCGCAGCGCAGGCCTTGCCTGCACTTCACGCCCCAAACGCCAGCGGCCCTTGGTCAGCCTGTCGCCCGAGCTTGCATTTGGTCGACCCAAGAGCTCAGCGCGTCGGATTGAGGACCGCCCAGCCAGCCGGTCTACGTACAGTGCTGAGCAGACTTGAACGCGCAGACCACGATGAACATTGCACCAACCAAACCATGGCAACAGCGCCGGGAGCGCTTGGCCGCCGCCTGTGTGCGTGGCTTTCACCTCTATGCCAACTGGCTGATCGGCATCAGTTGGCGGCGATTCATCCTGCTGTCGGTGCTGCTGATGGTCGTCTCCGGGCTGCTGCAAAACATTCCGCCCTTCAGCTGGACCTACACCACCACGGTGCGTTCGCCGGTGCCGATGGTCGTGCTCGACCCCTCTGACGTGCCGGCCACCAAACGCGGCAACCCACCCGGCATCCACATCGAGGCGCCGGCGAGCAAGGGCAAGGCCGGCGTCGACATCTCGATCGATTCGAGCGGTGTGCGCATCGTGCAGCAGTCCCAGGCCAGCGCGTCGGCGGCGTCCAGCGTGGTCAGCGAGCCGGTCATCGACATCCGCCTGCCACCCGGCACCAGCGAGGTGGTGCGCCAGGCGGTGGAAGAGGCCCGCAAGGCGATCGAGGAGGCGGTGCACGAGGCGCGCGACGAGGCTGAGGCGGCGCGCGCCGACGCCGAGGCGGCCCGCCAGGCCAGCCGCAGCGTGACCGAGAACGCCAGCCGCGACACGGCCCGTGCAGTGGCCGAGGCCAGGCGCGCCCACCACAGCCGCGAGGTGCATGTGCTCAGCCTGGGCGAATTCCTGCCCAGCCTGGCGATGCTGTGGATCGTCGCCTCGCTGATCATCAAGATCAGCTACAAGCGCCAAGTCCAGGCCCAGGCCCAGGCCGCGCACGCGGTGGAGACGGCCGAATCCGAGTCGCTCAAGCGCCAGGTGGTCGAGGCGAGGATGGCGGCGATGCAGGCCCAGATCGAGCCGCATTTTCTGTTCAACACCCTCGCCTCGATCGACCACCTGATCGAGGTCGATCCGCCGCGCGCCAGCCAGATGCAAAAATACTTGATCGCGCTGCTGCGCGCTTCCATGCCCACGCTGCGAGAGACCGACGGCGCAGCGGCGAGCCAGGCTCGCGACCTGGCTCGCGAACTGGCGGTGATACGGCCTTACCTCGAGATCCTGAAGGTGCGCATGGAAGAGCGGCTGGTCGTCGAGATCGATGTGCCCGACGGTCTGTTGTCGGCCGAGTTCCCGACCATGATGCTGCAGACCCTGGTCGAGAACGCGGTCAAGCACGGCCTAGAACCCCAGCCCGACGGCGGCAGGCTGACGATCAAGGCCGAGATCGTCCACGGCAGGCTCGCGGTCACGGTCAGCGACAGCGGCCTGGGCTTTGGCCTGGCTGCGACCGCCGGCACCGGCGTCGGGCTGGCCAACATTCGCGAGCGGCTGCAATTGCTCTACGGCACCAAGGCCGGTTTGACGATTGGCGAGAACCCGGGCGGCGGCACCCGCGTGACGCTGTCCTTGCCCTACAAGCCGGTCGGCAACGACCCTGCGAGACTCTGAACATGATCGACCCCATGAATCCGCTGCGCGCCGTGATCGCCGATGACGAACGCCTGATGCGTGAGCAACTGCGCGCACGGCTGGCCGAGGTCTGGCCTGCGCTGCAAGTCGTCGCCGAAGCCCGCAATGGCCTGGAGGCGGTGGCGCTGGTCGAGCAGCACCGACCCGACCTGGTGTTCCTCGACATCCGCATGCCAGGCTTGAGCGGCGTCGACGCCGCACGCCAGATCGCCCAGATGGCAGTGCCCGACGACGAGTACCTACCAGAGATCGTCTTCATCACCGCCTACGACCAGTACGCGGTCCAGGCCTTCGAGCAAGGCGTCTGCGACTACGTGCTCAAACCGGCCGAGCGTGACCGGCTGCAGCTCACCGCGCAGCGCATCCACGCCCGCCTGGCGCAGCGCGGCAAGCCTACGGCCGACCCCGCGCCGCCGCTACAGCAGTTGCTTCACCGCCTGGCCGCCCAGCTCAACCCTGGCGCCGCGCCGCGTCACCTGGACTGGATCCAGGCCAGCGTGGGCAGCGCGATCCAGATCATCGCGGTGGCCGAGGTGTTGTTTTTCATCAGCGACGAGAAATACACCCGAGTCCAGACCGCCACGGTCGAGGCACTGATCCGCAAGCCGATCAAGGAGTTGGTCGACGAGCTTGACCCGGCGCTGTTCTGGCAGATCCACCGCTCGACCCTGGTCAACGTCAAGGCGATTTCGGGCATCATTCGCGACATGCGCGGCCGGCAGATCGTCAGCGTGCGGGGTCACCCCGAAAAGCTCGAGGTCAGCCGCAGCTACAGCCATCTGTTCAAGAGCATGTGACGAGGCGGGCGGCGATGGCCAGACCGCCGCCGTCGATCGAGCCGCCCCCTGCCTTAAAGTCGATGCTTCAATCGAGGAGATAGAGAGATGCGTGCAGCTTGGTATCTGAAGAACGGCGAGGCCAAAGACGTGATGGTGCTGGGTGATCTGCCCACGCCCACAGCGGGACCCGGTGAGGTGCTGGTGCGGCTCGCCACCTCCGGGGTGAACCCTTCGGATGTCAAATCGCGCCGGGCCCGCCCGTTGACCGGGATGATCGTGCCGCACAGCGACGGCGCCGGGGTGATCGAAGCGGTCGGCGCCGGGGTGCCCGGCAGCCGGGTCGGCGAGCGGGTGTGGATCTGGAATGGCCAATGGGGCCGCTCGATCGGGACCGCAGCCCAGTACATCGCCCTGCCTTCGGCACAGGCCGTCGAGTTGCCTGAACACACCGACTTCGCGGCCGGGGCCTGCCTGGGCATCCCGGCGCTGACCGCGCTGCAGGCCGTGCATCTGGCGGGTGAACTCAAGGACCAGCAGGTGTTGGTCACCGGTGCGTCATCGGCCGTCGGGCATTACGTCACCCAGCTCGTGACGCTGGCCGGCGGCCAGGTGATCGGCACCGTCGGCTCGCCCGCCAAGGCCCGGCATGCGCAGGCAGCAGGCATGCAGCAGGCCATTTTCTACAAGACCGAGCCGGTCGCTGAGCGCGTCAAGGCCTTGACGGCGGGCCACGGCGTCCCGGTGATCATCGACATGGATTTCGCCAGCACCGGCAAGCTGCTGGCCGAGGGCGCGCTCGCGCCGCACGGGCGGGTCGTCTGCTTTGGCTCCAACGCGCCGGAGATCACGCTGAACTTCAGAGCCCTGCTGTTCCCATCGGTGTCGCTGAAATTCTTTCTGGTCTACGACCTGCCGCCGGCAGACCGGCAGCTCGCGACCGCGCGGTTGACCTCGCTGTTACAGGCGAAAACCCTCCAGCATGCGATCGGCCAACGCTTCGCGCTCGATCAGATCGTTCAGGCCCATGAGGTGGTCGAAGCAGGCCAGGCGATCGGCAATGTGGTGCTCGATCTGGCTTGAAGGCCGCACGCTCGCAATCGGTTTCGAGCTGAAAATTTCGGACTCGCCGTCCTGATGCCCGGCCCGCCGACGCCGCAGCTCGACCTGTTCGAGCACAGCCGCGACACGATGTTGCGCAACGATGTGCTCGACGCCTTGCTGCGCGGCGACGCCGGTGCTGCGACGCGGGCCAGACAGGCTTTGCAGGACTTCGACCCCCGGCACGAGGTCATCGACGCGCTGGCCAGCTTGATCGAGGCGTTGGAGTGCGCCGGCGACAAGACGCGGTTCACCACCCATGCAGACGCTGCGCTCGCGCGCGGACACCTGGCCCAGACGGTGACCCCCATCGCACAAGCACAGTTCGGCGCCGCGCCAGCCGCGGCGTGGCTGGCGCCGCTGTGGTGCCGCTTGGCCGAGCGCGCCGAGGCATTGGCTTTCAGCGCTGCGCAGACCGAGGACCATGCAGCGCCGTTGTGGTTGCGTGTGGCCGGTGCCGCAGCCGCGTCGCAGGCGGTGAAAGCGGTCGAACGCATCGAGTCCTGGCGCCGCATTCCGGTGCCGCTGGGCTGGATGGCCCGGGCACGCCACCGCAACGAGGGCCTGGACAGCATCTGGCCGCTGCTGGCCGAACTCGCCTGGCTCGCCGCACCGCGCCTGGACCAAACCGCGCGCGCACTGGCCGACCCGTTGCTGACCCGACTGCTGCTGCGCTTCGACGAGCAGTTCGATCCCGGCGATGGCGGCTCAATCGACCCATTGGCCTGGTTCCCGGCTTGGCTGCTGATCGAGCAGCCTGCCCTGCTGCAGCGACTGCGCGGGGCCCACACAGGACAGTACAACGAGCCCGAACGCGGCTTCGGGCTGGTCGCCGAACTGCTGGGCCTGGAACGTCAAGGCCGGCACCACGCTTTGATCGAGGGCCGCAAGCGGCTGCGCGAACTGCAGCCCGCGCTGTACGCGGCCTACATGAAGACGCGCTGAGCCCGCACGGCCCGGCGGTCCGCCGTCAGTCTTTTTTCAGCGTGTAGCGAAAGTCGCAGAACTTCGCACCACCCATGATGGTCTGGGTGCGCTCAAAACGGATCGCCGGGTTGTAGCCATGGCAGAACTCGCCGTCGCGGTTGCACGACAGCGTGTCGCCCAGGTCGCCCAGGCCCATTTCGCGGTAAGACTCGGCGTAACGGCAGCGCGTGACGTTGAACGACAGCTTTTCGGCCGTCCGCTCGACCCATTCAATCTTGATGCCGTCGTCCTTCTGCCACAGCGGCAGGATCGCGGCGTAATCGTCGAGGTCTGGCGGTTTGCTGCCGTCCTCGTTGCCAGGTGTTCTCGCCGCCGCGTCGCGGCCTGCCGCGTGCGCCATCTCGGTGATCGCGCGGCGCAGCAGCGCACGCGCCGGCACGTCGCCGAGCTCCTGCGCCAGCGTGCGAAACAGTTCGCCGGCAAACTTGGCCTCGATGCGGCGTTGGTCGAGGATGCTGATGTCGCTCATGGTTCTCTCCGTTGAACGGGTCGGCGCGACGCTCAATGCCCCGCGCCACCCAGGTCAGCATCGCGCACCCGTGGGTCATCGCGCAACTGCGCCGCAGGGCCTTCGAGCACGATACGCCCGCCCTCCATCACATAGCCGAAATCGGCCACTTTCAGCGCGCCGCGGACATTTTGCTCGACCAGCAGGATCGAGGTGCCGGTGGCGCGGATGCTGGCGACCAGCTCGAAAATCTGCTTGACGATCTTGGGTGCCAGGCCCAGCGAGGGCTCGTCGAGCAGCAGCAAGCGCGGCCGCGCCATCAGTGCCCGGCCGATGCACAGCATTTGCTGTTCGCCACCCGACAGTGAGCCCGCTTGCTGCGACAGGCGCTCGCGCAACACCGCGAAGCGCTCGAGCACCTCGTGCAGCGTCTGCTCGAAAACAGCGCCCTTGAGCGCGCCGGCACCGAGCACCAGGTTCTCGCGCACCGTCATGTTGGAGAACACCTGCCGGCCCTCGGGCGCTTGCGCCAGGCCTAAGGCAACGATGCGGTGGCTGGGCAGGTTGGCGATCGGCTGGCCCGCGAAATCGACCTGTCCGCTGCTGGCGCGGTAGATGCCCGACAGCGCGCGCATCAGCGTGGTCTTGCCCACACCGTTGGCGCCGAGCACGGTGACGATACCGCGCTCGGGCACCTCGAGGCTGACCTCGTGCAGGATTTGCTGCACGCCCATTCGAACCCCCAGCCGGTCGACCCGCAGCAGCGGCCGGACGCTGTCGACCGCGCTCATTCGTCGCCCGTCCCAAGGTAGGCGTCGAGCACCGCCGGGTCGCGCTGCACCGAGGCCGGGTCGGCGTCGGCGATCTTGCGGCCGAAAGCCAGCACGATCACGCGACTGCAGATCCGCATCACCAAGCCCATGTCGTGCTCGACCAGCAAGATCGTCAAGCCTTCAGCGCGCAAGCGCGCTATGAAACGCGCGAGCTCGACGGTCTCGGTGTCGTTCAGTCCCGCCGCAGGCTCGTCGAGGATCAGCAGCTGTGGTCGACCGGCCAGCGCGCGAGCGATCTCGAGCATCTTGCGCTTGCCGTAAGACAGGTTGGCCGCGAGCTCGTCGGCGACGCCGGCCAGCCCGACTTTCTCGAGCATCTCGGTCGAGATCTCGCTGATCGCCCGCGCCGAGCTGCTGCGACCCGGCAGCAGCGCGTCGCCCAGCCCACTGGCGCGGATCGCACCGACAGAGACATTGTCGAACACCGTCATGTTCGGGAAAGTGCGCAGGTTCTGGAAGGTGCGGCCGATGCCCAGCCGCGCAACCTCGAACGGCCGCATCCCGGTGATCAAGCGACCATCGAAGCGCACCTCGCCTTCGGACGGCGACGTGACGCCCGAGATCAGGTTGAACAAGGTGGTCTTGCCGGCGCCGTTCGGGCCAATCAGCCCGACCAACTCGCCGCGACTGACCTCGGCCGAGACTTGGTCGACCGCCGTCAGTCCGCCGAAGCGGCGCGTCAGGCCTTGCAAGGCCAGCAGCGGCGCGCTCACCAAGCCCCCCGGCGCATCGCGGGCAGGCGGCGGATCTGGCGCCGGAACAAGTCGATCGCCGAAACCTCGCCGACCAGGCCACGCGGCAGGAACAGGATCGACAGGAACAGCACCAAACCAACTGCGATCATGCGGTAGCTGCCGAGGTCTCTGAGCAATTCGGGCAGCACCGACAAGATCACCGCGCCGATCACCGAGCCATACAAGCTACCGAGTCCGCCGACGACGATCATCGACAGCACCAGGATCGACTCGCCAAAGCGAAAGCTCTCGGGGCTGATGTAGCCGGTGGTGTGGGCGAACAGCGCGCCGGCGACACCGGCAAAACAGCAAGCCACGCCAAAGCTCTGCAGCTTCAAGCGCGCGACGTCGATGCCCATCGCGTCGGCGCAGGCATCGTCCTCGCGCAGTGCGCGCAGCGAATTGCCGTAGTACGAGTGCGTCAGCCGGTGCACCACCCACAGCGTCGCGAGCATCGCCAGCGCGGTCACAGCCAGGCTCAGACCCATGCCCTTGAGGCCCCAGAGCTCGATGCCGGGGATGCTGCGGATGCCCATAGGACCGCGGGTGAAACCGACCCA
>CALQBT020000106.1 GCA_943328885.2 Bordetella parapertussis
GGCTCAACGTCAAACACGATATCGCGCTGCCAGTTTCCGCGATCCCAGCGTTCTGCCAGCGTACGGACGCGGCGCTGTCCGAGGCCTTTCCAGGCATACGGCTGGTCAATTTCGGCCACCTGGGCGACGGCAACCTGCACTACAACGTGCAGTGTCCCGAGGGCGGTGAAGGGCTGGCATTTCTGGACCAGCATGAGGAGACGATCAACGGAATCGTTTTCGACGCAGTGCAGGCCTGCAATGGATCGTTCTCAGCCGAACACGGCATCGGCGCACTCAAACGCGACGCGCTGGCCGAGCGCAAATCACCGGTGGCGCTGGGCATGATGCGCGCGATCAAGCAAGCGCTCGACCCGCAGGGCAGGCTCAATCCAGGGCGATTGCTTTAGCGCGCCAGGGGCTCAATGTGCAGGGCCTTTGAGCCCCGCCGGCAAGGGCAAAGCCATGACCTCGATGCCCTCGTCAGCGAGCGCCGCGCGCTCGTGCGGCGTGGCTTGCCCACGGATACCGCGATGCTCGGTCTCGCCGTAATGGATGCGCCGGGCTTCCTCGGGGAAACGCTCACCGACGTCCTCGGTGTGTTGAAGCACATGGTCGACCGCCCGCATCCAAAGCGCCTGCATGTCTGCCGGCGAGAGCTCGGTTGGCGACGCCGCGTTCTTGGCAACAGCCAATGACTTGTCGGTGGCGGGCTGCGCGGGCTCACGCGCCCCCGAGAGGTTGAGCCGCGGCGCGCTGGGCAGTCGGCTGATGGCCTTGTCTGCGCACATCGGACACTCGATCGCCTTCCTGGCGTTCTGGTCCAGGAAGTCTTCTTCAGACCCAAACCACCCTTCAAAAGCGTGGTGGTAGGTGCAGCGCAAGTTCAAGACCTTCATCGTGCGTGCATTATCGACGCCGCACCTTCATCGGCGCTCTGCCATTCGAGTGGCCACAAACCAGCGCGCCACTTCTGCAACCACTGCAGCGCGATCAGCGTCTTGACATCGCTGAGTTCGCCACGCGCTGCCAGCGCATCGAGTTCGGCCTCGGTCATCAGGCAGACATCGATCAACTCGCCGTGGTCGAGTGCACGCTGGCCCGCTCGAAGGCCGCGCGCAAACCAGATTTCTATACCCTCAGTGGAATAGGCGCAGGCGTTGTGAATTCGGCAGGCGCGAGCCCATTCGGCGGCTCGGTAACCCGTCTCCTCGGCGAGCTCGCGCTGCGCGCAGACCAGCACCTGTTCACCGGCTTCGAGCTTGCCAGCCGGAAACTCCAGCATCACGCGCCCTAGCGCATACCGGTACTGGCGCTCCATCACCAGGCGCCCATCGTCGAGCAGCGGCAACACCATCACCGCCCCAGGATGGACGATGTACTCGCGGGTCGCGGTCTGGCCATCGGGCAAGGCGATGGTGTCGCGTCGGACATCGAGAAAGTTGCCGCGGTAGACCTGCTCACCGCCGAGCCTGCGCTCGATCAGATGGGCGTCATCCATGCGTGGTGCGTGATTTCAAACCGCCACCTAGGCGACAAGCCGGCCGGCAGATAAGGGGCTCAAGTCGCCAGCGCACGCAGGATCGCGTCGCGGCACATCGCCATCAAGCCGCCGGGCAGCAGGCCAAAGCCCAGCACCGCCACACCGTTGAGGGCCAGCAGCGCGCTGATGCCACCGGATTGCAGCGGCTTGGAAGCGTCCGTCGGCGGGTCGAAATACATCACCTTGACGACCCGCAGATAGTAGAAGGCACCGACCAGAGACAGCATCACTGCGATCACGGCCAACACGATGTAGCCGGGCAGATTGGTCGTGATCAGCGCCTGCAGAATCGACAGCTTGGCGTAGAAACCAACCATTGGCGGCACGCCAGCGAGCGAAAACATGAACAGCGTCATGATGCCCGCCAGCCACGGTGCGCGCTTGGCCAGACCGGCCAGATCACCGATCTCCTCGCTCTCAAAACCGGCGCGGGCCAGGAACATGATCAGCCCGAAAGTGCCTAGCGTCGTGATCACGTAGCTGACGACGTAGAACATCGCCGAGCTGTAGGCATTGCCAGCCGACAGCGTGTTGCCGCTGATCACACCGGCCGTCATGCCCAGCAGCATGAAACCCATCTGCGAGATGGTGGAATAAGCGAGCATGCGTTTGAAGTTGGTCTGCGCGATTGCCGCAAGATTGCCGATCACCAGCGATGACACCGCCAGCACCATCAGCATCTGCTGCCAGTCCACCGCCAGCCCCAACATGCCTTCGACCAGCAAGCGGATCGTGATCGCGAACGCCGCCAGCTTCGGTGCCCCGCCGATCAGCAGCGTGACCGCTGTCGGCGCACCCTGGTAGACATCGGGTACCCACATGTGGAAAGGCACGACACCGAGCTTGAAAGCCAAGCCGGCAACGATGAAGACGACGCCGAAGGTCAGCACCGTGCCGTTGATGCGGCCGGTCGAGATCGCGTTGAAGACCTCGTTGATCTCAAGCGAGCGGGTCGCGCCGTACATCATCGACAGACCATAGAGCAAGAAGCCCGAAGCCAGCGCGCCGAGCACGAAGTACTTCATCGCCGCCTCGGTCGACACGCCATGGTCGCGGCGCAGCGCCACCAGCGCGTACAGCGACAGGCTCATCAACTCCAGCCCGAGGTAGACGACCAGGAAGTTGTTGGCCGAGCACATCACGCAGATGCCCAGCAACACGAACATCGACAGCGTGAAGAACTCGCCCTTGAGCATGTCGCGGCTGGCGATGTAGGGCTGGGCATAGGCGATCGTGACCATCACCGCCAGCGTGGCGAAGAAGGCCAGCAAATGGCCCATCGGATCGCCGACCATCATGCGTTGCATGCCGTAGATCGTCGCGCCACCATCGTAGAAAACCCAGTGCAGCGCGGCCACTGCGCCCAGGCTGACCTGCGCCAGCCAGAAGGTGGGACGGCGCTCGGGGTCGGTGACGAACAAATCCACCAGCGCGACAGCGCAGGCCATCAGCAGCAGCAGGGCTTCGGGGTAGACGACCAGCCAGTTCATTGAATTCATGTTCTCTTGTGCTCCGGATCAGTCGCTGCCGGGCCGCCCCAAGACGGCTCAAACCCTGTTGAGGGGCAGCGAACAACGTGAGCGTGGGACTTCATGTCAGTGCAGTTTGGAGACCGCGACGTGCTTGAGCAGTTCGGTCACCGACACATGCATCACATCGGTGAAGGGCTTGGGGTAGACGCCCATGACCAGCGTGGCCAAGGCCAACACGGCCATGATGCCGAACTCGCGGGCGTTGAGATCGGTCAGGTCGCGAACATGGTGGTTGGTCACCGCGCCAAAGTAGACCCGCTTGTACATCCACAACGAATAGGCAGCGCCCGAGATCAGCGCGGTCGCGGCGACCGCGCCGAGCCAGAAATTGACCGACACGGTGCCCAGGATCACCATCCACTCGCCGACGAATCCGCCGGTGCCCGGCAGGCCGCAATTGGCCATCGTGAAAAACAGCGCGAAGGCCGCGAACTTGGGCATCGTGTTGGCCACACCGCCGTAGCTGGCAATGTCGCGCGAGTGAACCCGGTCGTAGAGCACGCCGATCGCCAAGAACATTGCACCTGAGACAAAACCGTGCGAGATCATCTGCACCAGTCCGCCCGAGACACCGAGCTCATTGAAGATGAAGAACCCCAGCGTGACGAACCCCATGTGGGCGATTGAAGAGTAAGCGACCAGCTTCTTCATGTCCTGCTGCACCAAGGCCACCAGGCCGATGTAGACCACCGCGACCAGGCTCAGCGCGATGATGACCCAGGCGTATTGGTGCGAGGCGTCGGGCGCGATCGGCATCGAGAAACGCAGAAAACCGTAGGCGCCGAGCTTGAGCATGATCGCCGCCAGCACGACCGAGCCGCCGGTGGGGGCCTCGACGTGGGCGTCGGGCAGCCAGGTGTGCACCGGCCACATCGGCACCTTGACCGAGAACGCCGCGAAGAATGCGAAAAACAGCCATGCCTGCTGCTGCAAGTCCAGCGGCAGCTTGTGCCAGGTCGCGATGTCAAAGCTGCCACCCGACTTGTAGTAGAGGTAGATCAGCGCCACCAGCATCAACAGCGACCCCGCCAGCGTGTAGAGGAAGAACTTGAAGGCCGCATAGACCCGGCGCGGACCGCCCCAGACGCCGATGATGATGTACATCGGGATCAGCGTGGCCTCGAAGAACACATAGAACAACAGCCCATCGGCAGCGCAAAAGACACCGACCATCAGGCCCGAGAGGATCTGGAAAGCGCCCATGTACTGCGCCACGCGGTCGGTGATCACCTGCCAACCCGCCAACACCACGATGATGTTGATGAAGGCCGTGAGCGGGACGAACCAGACCGAGATGCCGTCCACGCCGAGGTGGTAGTGCACATTGAAGCGGGCGATCCATGGCAGGTTTTCCTGGAACTGCAGCGCCGCGCTGGCGTTGTCGAAACCCGTGATCAGCGGGATCGTGACGAGGAAGCTGGCCACCGCGCCCACCAGCGCCAGCCAGCGCGCAGCGCCAGGCTGGTCGTCGCGGCCCAAGGCCAGCAGCAGGATGCCCACAGCGATCGGCAGCCAGATCGAAACACTCAAAAGTCCGAAACCCATATTTTTCTCCGCCCTGCCGATTCAGCGGCCTGTCAGGCCGGAAACAAAGGGCAACAACACGGCGGGCCACAACTGCCAGGTCAGCATGCCGAACACGCCCAGCAGCATCACCAAGGCATACCAGTAGACATGACCGGTCTGCACCAGACGCGTCAGGTTGGCCAGCAGGCCCACGGCGCGGGCCGAACCGTTGATCAGCACACCATCGATCAGCCCCATGTCGCCGCCCTTCCACAGGCCGCGCCCCAGACCACGCGCACCCGCTGCCAGCACGTTCTCGTTGAACCAGTCGAAGTAGTACTTGTTCTCCAGCAATCGCATGACCGGCGCCAGCGCCTTGCCGATCGCCACCGGCAAGGCCGGCATCACCCTGTAGAACAGGTAGGCCAAGGCAACACCGCAAACCGCCAGGATGAAGGGTAGCGTGGTCAGCGCATGCGTTGCCATCGCCGCAGCACCGTGGAACTCCTGGGCCAGTTCCTTCATCGCGTGGTGGTGCTCGCCGTGCACCGCGATCGAGTCCTTGAAGAAGTCACCAAACAGCATCGGGCCTATCGTCAGGTAGCCGATCACGACCGAGGGAATTGCCAACAGCACCAGCGGCAGCCAGACCACCCAGGGCGATTCGTGCGGCACATGGACATGGGCATGGCCGTGGTCGCCATGGTCGTCATGCCCAGCAGCGTGCTCGGGAGGAAATGGCTTGTGCCGGAAGTTCTCCGGCCCGTGGAAGACCAGAAAGTACATCCGGAACGAGTAGAACGCGGTGACGAAGACGCCGATCAACACCGCGGCATAGGCCCAAGGCGCTGCCGGCAGGTGGCTGGCCTTGACAGCCTCGATGATCGAGTCCTTGGAATAAAAGCCCGCAAAGAACGGTGTGCCGATCAGCGCAAGCGATCCCAGCAGCGAGGTGATCCAAGTGATGGGCATGTACTTGCGCAGGCCACCCATGTTGCGGATGTCCTGGTCGTGGTGCATGCCGATGATCACCGAGCCCGCGCCCAGGAACAGCAGCGCCTTGAAGAACGCATGCGTCATCAGGTGGAACACCGCCACCGAATAGGCCGACGCGCCCAGCGCCACCGTCATATAGCCAAGCTGCGACAGCGTGGAGTACGCCACCACACGCTTGATGTCGGTTTGGATGATGCCCAGAAAGCCCATGAACAGCGCCGTGATCGCCCCGATGACCAGGATGAAGTTCAGTGCGGTGTCCGACAACTCGAACAGCGGCGACATGCGCGCGACCATGAAGATACCTGCCGTGACCATGGTCGCCGCGTGGATCAGCGCCGAGATCGGCGTCGGGCCTTCCATCGAGTCGGGCAACCAGACATGCAGCGGGAACTGCGCGCTCTTGCCCATCGCCCCGATGAACAGGCAGATGCAGGTGACGGTGATCAGCATCCACTCGTCGCCGCCAAAGGGGTTGGCAAATCCGATCTTGGCCAGTTCATCGGCCTTGCCGAAAGCATCCGCGTAGGACAGCGTGCCGGCATAGGCCACGATCAGGCCGATGCCCAGGATGAAGCCGAAGTCGCCAACGCGGTTGACCAGGAAGGCCTTCATGTTGGCGAAGATCGCCGTCGGCTTGGTGTACCAGAAACCGATCAGCAGGTAGCTCACCAGACCGACCGCCTCCCAGCCGAAGAACAGTTGCAGGAAGTTGTTGCTCATCACCAACATCAGCATGCTGAAGGTGAACAGCGAGATGTACGAAAAGAATCTCTGGTAGCCCGGGTCCTCGGCCATGTAGCCGACGGTGTAGACATGGACCATCAGCGAGACGAAGGTGACGACCACCATCATCATCGCGGTCAGGCCATCGACCAGGAAGCCGACCTCCATCTTCAGGCCGCCCAGGTTCATCCATTCGTAGATCGTGGCGTTGAATCGCGCACCGGCGAGTACGTCATTGAGCACGATCGCCGACAGGATGAAGGAGATCAGCACGCCGAGGATGGTGACGCTGTGGGCGCCGGCACGGCCGATGGCCTTGCCGAAAAATCCTGCAAGCACGGCACCGGCCAGTGGCGCCAGGGGCACCGCGAGCAACAAGTTCTGGGAGAGTTGTGCAGCCATTTTTTCTACTTGGGTCAGGCTTCAGCCCGCCGCGGGACGCGGCAGTCGTTCGCAAGGTGCTCGCCCTTGCGCAGACAAAGTCTCACGTCCATGCTCACCCCTTGAGCGTGTCGAGTTCCTCGACATTGATCGTGGAGCGGTTGCGAAACAGCACCACCAGGATTGCCAGACCGATGGCCGATTCGGCCGCCGCCACGGTGAGAATGAAGAACACGAAGACCTGGCCTGCCATGTCGCCCAGGTAATGTGAAAAAGCGACGAAATTCATGTTGACGGCCAGCAACATCAGTTCGATGGCCATCAGCAGCACGATCAGGTTACGGCGGTTCAGGTAAATACCAATCACCGACAGCGCAAACAGCATGCCGCCCAGAGACAGGTAGTGACCGAGGGTGATGGATCCGAAGCTCATATCTTGTCTCCGCTGGCCGGCGGCGTGGCAACCGAGGCGACTTCGAGCACCGGTTTCATCTTCACGATGCGCAAGCGATCGGCTTTCCTGGCCAGCACTTGCTGGGACGGATCCTGCGATCGGCTGTCCTTGCGCTTGCGCAGTGTCAGCGCGATCGCTGCAATGATGGCCACCAGCAGCAGCACCGCGGCGATCTGCAGCGGGTAGAGGTATTTGGTGTAGACCTCGATGCCCAGCAGCCGGGTGTTGCCCAGTTTGGCCAATGCCGGATCGAGCAAGGGCGCATCGCTCAGCCTGAAGCCGCCCATCAATACCAAAGCCATCTCGAGCGCGATCACCGCGCCGATCAGACCGGCCAGCGGCAAGTGCTTCCAGAAGCCATCACGGTCTTCGCCGACATTGAGGTCGAGCATCATCACGACGAACAAGAACAGCACCATCACCGCGCCGACATAGACCAGCACCAGCGTGATGGCCAGGAACTCTGCGCTGAGCAACATCCAGATTGCCGACGCATTGGCAAATGCCAGCACAAGATAGAGCACGGCATGGACCGTGCTGCGCGCCGTGATCACACGGAACGAGGCAAACAGCAGCAAGGCTGCGAAGAAATAGAAAAGTGCGCTGGTCATGGTTTTTCCGCGATGCGTCGCCGCCCCGACTTGTCCGCCCGGCCGCTGCCGCGCAAGACCGGGAGCCGGTCAGCGGTACTTCGCGTCAGCCTCCTTTTTGGCGGCAATCTCGGTCTCGTAACGGTCACCGACGGCCAGCA
>CALQBT020000107.1 GCA_943328885.2 Bordetella parapertussis
CTGGTCTGCGTGATGCCCTCAGGCAGTCTGCCGACGGTGGTCTCAGCGCGCACCGGGGTCAGCAATCTGAAGCAATTCATCGAATATGCCCGCCGCACCGAGAAAGTGAACCTGGGCAGCTATGCGGCTGGTTCGTATGCACACATGGTGGTCGCCGAGTTGAACAAGGAATTCGGTCTGAAGATGGAGGCGGTGCACTACAAGGGCGAAGCCCCGATGTGGATCGACGTCGGTGGCAATGTGCTTGACGCTGGCACGGGAAGTTATGGCGCCGTGCTGCCGTTGCTGCAAACGGGCAGAGGCAAGGCCATCGGCGTGTCACGCAAACGCTTACGACTGCTGCCCGATGTGCCGACGTTTCAGGAGCAGGGTGTGCAATCCAAAGCCTTTCAGCTGACGGGCTTTCAAAGCTGTGTCGCACACATCGGCACGCCGATGCCCATCATCCGGCGCATGTCCGAACTGCTGGTGGCGGCGGGCAACACGCCCAAGCTGCAACAAGTGATGCAGAACTTCGGCGTCGAGGACTACGCCATGGGCTTCGAGGCCACCCAGAAGCTGTACCAAGAAGAGACGCCGATCTGGTTGGATCTGGTCAAGAATCTGAACCTAACACCCATGTGATGCGTCATCTCTATGGCTATGGCACATAGAAACAGATGGTGGTCGCGGCCACATGAAGCGCCTCGACCTCATTGGGCAGGGTCGATCAACGGACTTCTCAAGCTGCCGATAGTTCAATCGCCGCGGTAGCTTCAAGGGCATCACCATCCATCCGATGCCGCTGGCCAACGCGGAAATTCTCAGACCTCTCGGTCTGCCGGCGCGTGCTCCGCCGAGGGTGTCGGATCACAGTGAGCCCACCAACCCGTGAACAGCAAACGCCCACAGGCAGGCGCCTCCTGAGCGTTCCGAGGCCGGCTGAAGCTGGCCTCGTTCTAGCCCTTTGGGACCTATTTTCTCGGCCTGGCCTGTTGAGCCTCACTCCAGTCCAAGCCAAGAACGCCGCAGAAGATGCTCGCATTTGGTGCGAAATTAATATTCATCATGCTAAAAATTATGGAAACGTGCAAAGTGCACTTTTGAAGTGCGTGGATGCCGCGAGCGGGTCGAGAACGGTGCGACGCTACTGGCCTGCTTATTGCTGCAGCCATCGCGAGGAGAGCATCTATGAGCACCAGCTTCGACGAAATGCACGCCCAAAACCAGCTGACGCGTGAGCATTACCAGACCTACGCGCGCTGGTTGGCGGAACAACCCGAGGCATCGATGCGCTCGCGCCGCGAAGAGGCTGAGGTCATATTCCGTCGTGTCGGCATCACCTTCGCGGTCTATGGCGACAAGGATTCGGGTGAAGGCACCGAACGCCTGATCCCCTTCGATTTGATCCCCCGGGTGATTCCAGCGCATGAGTGGCAGCAGATGGAAGCAGGCCTGCGGCAGCGGGTCAACGCCCTGAACCGCTTCATCGACGACGTCTACCACGGGCAAGAAATCCTCCAAGCCGGCATCGTGCCCGAGGCACAGATCATCAACAACGCCCAGTTCCGTCCCGAAATGATGGGCGTTGACGTCGCCAGAGGGATTCATTCGCATATCGCTGGGGTCGACATCGTCCGTGCCGCCAACCCGGATGGCAGCGGCAGCTATTTCGTGCTTGAAGACAACCTGCGCGTCCCCAGCGGCGTGAGCTATATGCTGGAAAACCGCAAAATGATGATGCGGCTGTTTCCCGACCTATTTGCCCAGCACCGCATCGCGCCAGTCGCCCATTACCCCGACATGCTCCTTGAGACGCTGCGCAGCGTCAGCCCTCACGGTGTCAACGAGCCCACCGTCGTGGTGCTGACGCCCGGCATGTACAACTCGGCCTATTTCGAACATGCCTTTCTGGCCCAGCAAATGGGCGTCGACTTGGTCGAAGGCCAGGATTTGTTCGTGCAGGACAAGATCGTCTTCATGCGGACCACCAGGGGCCCGAAGCGGGTCGATGTGATCTACCGTCGGCTCGACGACGACTTCCTCGATCCGCTGGTGTTTCGCAAGGACTCGACCTTGGGATGTGCGGGCTTGGTCGAAGCCTACAAAGCCGGCAATGTGACGCTGTCGAACGCGATAGGCACCGGTGTTGCAGACGACAAGTCGATCTACCCCTATGTGCCGAAGATGATCGAGTTCTACCTCGGCGAAAAACCTATTCTCAACAACGTCCCCACCTTCCAATGCCGTGACCCCGAAGACCTGCGCTATGTGCTGGCCAATTTGCCGGAACTGGTGGTCAAAGAAGTGCATGGTGCTGGCGGCTACGGCATGCTGGTCGGTCCGGCAGCGAATCAGCAGGAGATCGCAGACTTCCGCGCGGTCCTGATCGCCAACCCGAGCAATTACATCGCACAGCCGACGCTGAGCCTGTCGACCTGCCCGACCTATGTCGACTCAGGGATCGCACCGCGCCACATCGACCTGCGTCCCTTTGTGCTCTCGGGTGCCACGGTGCAGATGGTGCCTGGCGGCCTGACCCGCGTCGCCTTGAAAGAGGGTTCACTGGTCGTCAACAGCAGCCAGGGCGGCGGCACCAAAGATACCTGGGTACTTGAGGACTGAAATGCTGTCTAGAACCGCTGACCACCTGTTTTGGCTCTCCCGGTATATGGAGCGGGCCGATCGAGCGCAACGCGCTTGCGTAGCAAGCAAAACACAGCCGAGCGCGTCAGCGCGTGCGGTGTTTGAGGCCTGGAGGAACCAGCACCATGCTGTCCAGAACCGCTGACCACCTGTTTTGGCTCTCCCGGTATATGGAGCGGGCCGAAAACACCGCCCGCATGCTCGACGTCAACTACCAGACCTCGCTGCTGCCGCAATCTGCCGCTGCCGCAGAGCAGAGTTGGCGCGGAATTCTGTCGATCTCGGAACTCAGCGACGACTACCAAAAGCGTTACGGCGACATCGATTCCAAGCGGGTCAAGGACTTCATTGTCCGCGATGAGAGCAATCCTTCATCGATTCTGAGCTGTCTGCGTGAAGCGCGTGAAAACGCCCGTGCCGTGCGCGGCACCTTGACCACCGAAGTCTGGGAAACCACCAACCACACCTGGCTCGAATTCAAGCGCTTGATCGACAGCGGCCTGCTGGCGCGAGATCCCTCGAGGCTGTTCGAATGGGTCAAGTTCCGTTCCCACTTGTCGCGCGGCGTGACGGTTGGAACGATGTTGCAGGATGAGGCCTTCCACTTCATCCGCATTGGCTCTTTTCTGGAGCGAGCCGACAACACCGCGAGGCTGCTCGACGTCAAATTCCATGCGATGGAAAACAACCTGGAAAGCGAAGCGGCCATCGATTTCTATCACTGGTCGGCGGTGCTGCGCTCGGTGTCGGGCCTGGAGATCTATCGCAAGGTCTACAGCAATGCGATCGCGCCCGACAAGGTGGCTGAGTTGCTGATGCTGCGGCCGAACATGCCGCGTTCGCTCGCGCATTGCATGGGTCAATTGTTCAACAACCTCAAGCGCGTCGCCAACGACCAATCGACCGAAACGC
Organism: Bordetella parapertussis; assembly: GCA_943328885.2. Taxonomy (GTDB): domain Bacteria; phylum Pseudomonadota; class Gammaproteobacteria; order Burkholderiales; family Burkholderiaceae_C; genus Pseudaquabacterium; species Pseudaquabacterium parapertussis_A. The sequence goes on from CALQBT020000107.1 coordinate 3,538, forward strand.
TGCGCCAGGCTGGCAGCTTGCATGCCGACATCGAATACGCCCGGATTGATGAAATTCTTGAGACCGGTCTGCACCGGTTCCTCAGCAGTTTCTTGGAGCGGATCGGCCAACTCGGCATGGGGATCAGCCGCGACTTCCTGATGCCTCGAACCTGAACTCGAACCGGCAAAGCACATTCGCTGATCGCCATTTGGGCAGTCGCCCAGCCACCTCTCCTGAAAGTCTTGAATGGCCATCCGCGTCGCTTTGCATCACCGCACCAGCTACCGCTACGACAAGCCGGTCGCGCTGTCAGCGCACGAGGTTCGCCTGCGCCCGGCGCCACATGCGCGCACGCCGATCCTGTCCTATTCGCTGTCGGTCACACCCGAAGAGCACTTCATCAACTGGCAACAAGACCCTTACGGCAATTACAACGGACGCTTTGTGTTTCCGGCCAAAACCGAGAAGCTCGAATTCACCGTTGACCTGATCGCCGACATGACGGTGATCAACCCATTTGACTTCTTCGTCGAGAAATACGCCGAGCAATTCCCGTTCAAATACCCGCCCCAGTTAGGCGTCGAACTCGGTGCTTATTTGCAGCTCGATCCGCAAGGCCCACGGGTGCTGGCCTGGGTCGAAAAGGCGCGCAGCGAGTTGCTTGAAACAGCGCTGCCGACCAACGATTTTCTGGTCGCGATCAACCAGCGACTGCAGCAGCAGATCGGCTACTTGCTGCGCATGGCGCCGGGTGTTCAGACGCCCGAAGAGACGATCGAGAAGGCTTCGGGGTCTTGCCGAGACACCGCCTGGCTGCTGGTGCAGATCCTGCGCTCGCTGGGCTTGGCGGCGCGTTTTGTTTCGGGCTATTTGATCCAGCTGCGCCCCGACCAGGAGTCGCTCGACGGCCCCAGCGGCAGCCCGGTCGACTTCACCGATCTGCATGCCTGGACCGAGGTCTACATTCCCGGCGCCGGCTGGATCGGCCTGGACCCGACCTCGGGCATGCTGGCCAGCGAAGGTCATATTCCGCTCGCCTGCACGGCCATGCCTTCGTCAGCGGCACCGGTCAGCGGCGCGAGCGACCCGGCTGAAGTCATCTTCTCCCATGAGATGACGATCACCCGCATCCATGAGGATCCGCGCGTGACCAAGCCTTATTCGGAAACCGACTGGAAAGCGATCGACCGGCTCGGCGCCCAGGTCGATGCCGACCTCAAGCGCCACGATGTTCGTCTGACGCAGGGCGGCGAGCCGACTTTTGTATCGATCGACGACATGGATGGGGCCGAGTGGAACACCCAAGCCCATGGCGTCAAAAAGCGCGAACTGGCGGGTCAGTTGATGCAGCGGCTGAAAAACCATTTCGCTGCCGGCGGCATGCTGCATCACGGCCAGGGCAAGTGGTATCCGGGCGAGCCCTTGCCACGTTGGGCGCTCAACATCTACTGGCGCATCGATGGCCAGCCGATGTGGCGCGATGCCACCTTGTTCGCCGATGAAAACAAGCACGACGGCTATGGCCACGCCGAAGCCGCGCGTTTTGCCGCCGAACTGGTCAAAGCATTGAGCCTGCCGGCTGGTAGTCAGATCGCGGCCTATGAGGACACGCTGGTGCAGGCAAGGCTAGAGCAGGCCTTGCCGGTCAATCTCGACCCCTTGCTTGCCGACCTGGACGCACCCGAACAGAGGCGGCGTCTGGCACGCCTGCTCGAGCAGGGTCTGGGTGAGGTCGTTGGCTATGTCTTGCCGCTGGCGCCGGCCGAGTTTGTTCCCGAAGTCATGCTGGGTACTGCTTGGCGCAGTTCAGCCTGGCCGATCAAGCGCGAGCATCTGTACTTGATCGACGGTGACTCGCCGATGGGTTTGCGCCTGCCCTTGAATTCGCTGCCTTGGGTGCTGCCCGACGACAGGCCGGTCGAATTCGATGTCGACCCTTTCTCGCCGCGCGCAGCACTCGCTTCGGTCAAGCGCACGGCCTACGACACGCTGCGGCTGAAAATTGAAAAAGCTGACAAGTCAAGCCGTTCGCAGCGCAGCCAGCGCGCCATGCTGGCGCAGGCCAAGCGCGAAGCCCGTGCCACCTTGCGCCGTTTGGCGCTCAAACCATCGGGCAAGCCGGTCGCCAAAGCACCCAAAACCGCCACTGCTGCGACCGCGCCGAAGGACGTCATTCACACCGCGCTGTGCGTACAGGTTCGCGACGGCCGCCTGCACATCTTCATGCCCCCGCTCAAGCGTATCGAGGACTATCTGGCCCTGGTGAACAGCGTTGAAGCGACCGCTGCCAAGCTGCAGTTGAAGCTTTGGATCGAAGGCTACGGGCCGCCGCGCGACCCGCGCATCAAGCTGCTCAGCGTGACACCCGATCCGGGCGTGATCGAGGTCAATGTCCACCCATCGGCGAGCTGGAAAGAGCTGGTCTACACGATGTCGACGCTGTACCAGGAAGCCCGTTTGACACGCCTGGGCACCGAGAAATTCATGGTCGACGGTCGGCACACCGGCACCGGCGGCGGCAACCATGCCACGCTCGGCGGCGCGACCGCGGAAGACAGCCCGATGCTGCGCCGACCCGATCTGCTGAAGAGCTTGATCACCTACTGGCAGAACCATCCGGCCCTGTCCTATCTGTTCTCGGGCACCTTCATTGGGCCGACCAGCCAGGCACCTCGGGTTGACGAAGCGCGCGACGACAATCTGTACGAACTGGCGATAGCCTTCCAGCAAATGGACCAGGTCTTGCCGACGATGAACCCCGGCGACAAGCCCTGGATGGTCGACCGTTTGTTGCGAAACTTGCTGGTCGATCTGACCGGCAACACCCATCGCGCGGAGTTTTCGATCGACAAGCTCTACTCGCCCGACGGCCCGACCGGCCGGCTTGGTCTGGTCGAATTCCGGGCCTTCGAGATGCCGCCGCACGAGCGGATGAGCTTGCTGCAGATGCTGCTGCTGCGGGCCTTGGTGGCGCGTTTCTGGCAACAGCCCTACCAGGCCAAACTGGTCCATTGGGGCACCGCGCTGCATGACCGCTGGATGCTGCCGCATTTCGTCGCCCAGGACATCCGTGACGTCGCGCGCGACCTGCGCAGCGCCGGCTATGCTTTCGAAGACCATTGGTTCGACCCCTTCATCGAGTTCCGCTTCCCGCGCTTTGGTACCGTCGTTTACGAAGGCGTCGAGATGGAATTGCGCCAGGCGATCGAGCCCTGGCATGTGTTGGGCGAAGAAATGGCCGCTGGCGGCACGGCCCGCTATGTCGACTCGTCGGTTGAGCGGATGCAGTTGCTGGTGCGCGGACTGACCGATGGACGCCATGTGATCGCCTGCAACGGCCGCATGCTGCCGCTGCACCCGACCGGTGTCCCGGGCGAATATGTCGCTGGCGTGCGTTTCCGCGCCTGGAGCCCTTGGTCGGCCCTGCATCCGACGATCCGGGTGCAGGCGCCGCTGACCTTTGACCTGGTCGACAACTGGAGCGGCCGTTCGATCGGCGGCTGTACCTATCACGTGGTGCATCCAGGCGGACGCAGCGAAGCGCATGCGCCGGTCAATGCCAACGCTGCCGAAGCCCGCCGTTTTGCACGATTCTGGCCGCATGGCCACACGCCTGGGCCGATGACGGTCTACAAGCAAGCGCTGAACCCGGGTTTCCCGTTGACGCTCGACCTGCGCTGGCAGCCGATGTGACTCGGCCGTGACTTGATACACGGATAATCCGCCGGGTATTCACAAGAACGATGACTGTGCCTGCTCGACTACTCGCCGGCTATCCAGCCGCGGCGGACCGCTTTGATGAAATGATCGATGAGACAGGCCAGCCGCGACCGCATTGGCGCACGATGCTCAATGCCTTGTCGCGCGAAACGCCGGCCATGATGCGCGCGCGCTATGACGCGGTGCAGCGCCAGGTACGCGAAAATGGCGTCACCTACAACGTCTACTCCGACGCCCAGGGCATCCAGCGTCCTTGGGATCTAAACCTGCTGCCGCTGATTCTGCCGCCTGCCGAATGGGCCGGCATTGAAGCAGCGGTCAGCCAGCGCGCCACGCTGCTGAACCAGATTTTGCTGGACGTTTACGGCGACCAGACCTTGCTGCAGCAAGGTCTGCTGCCGCCGGCGCTGATCCATGGGCATGCCGGTTTTCTGCGTCCCTGCCATGGCATGAAACACAAGGACGGCATCGCCTTGCATTTCTATGCCGTCGATCTGGCACGCGCACCCAGCGGGCGCTGGTGGGTGGTGGCCGACCGCACGCAAGCGCCATCGGGCGCCGGTTATGCGCTGGAGAACCGCGCAGTCATCGCGCGCAATTTTCCC
>CALQBT020000108.1 GCA_943328885.2 Bordetella parapertussis
CCGGGTAGGCCTCGACCAGCACATCTTGGGGTGCGTCGTGCAAGCAACGCAGGTTGCGGGTGTGCATCGAGTTGCCGCCGCGCCAGGCCTTGGGTGCAGCTTCGAGCAGCAGCACGCTGGCACCGGCCTCGCGTGCCATCAGCGCGGCGCACAGCGCGGCGTTGCCGCCACCGATCACCAGGACATCGACCAAGCCACGTCTCCTCAGGGTAGGGCGCCACTGTAAGCGCGACGGGCGGCCCGCAGGCCGGACCGATCGGTCGCCCGGACTGTCAGAGGGCTTGCAGGATCGTCACCGCGCAGGCGGCTTCCTCAAAACCAATCACCCCGCCGCCGTTCTCGGCCAGGCCGATCCGGGCCCGACTGGCTTGACGCTCGCCGGCCTCGCCGCGCAACTGCAGCGCGAGCTCGTGGATCATCGACAAACCGGTCGCGCCGACCGGATGGCCTTTGCTGACCAGCCCGCCCGACAGGTTGATCGGCCGCTCGCCGCCCCAGGCCGTGGCGCCCGAGGCGACATAGGCACCGCCCTGGCCGATCTCGCAGAAGCCCAGCATCTCGGCCTGGTAGAGCTCGCAAAACGAGGTCGCGTCGTGGACTTCGGCCACGTCGATGTCGCGCGGGCCGAGTCCGGCCATCGAATAAGCGCGCTGGGCCGCCACCTGGCTCAAGCCCGGCTCGTCCAAGCGGCGGTACTTGCCACCGGTCAGCACGCTGGCGCTGATGCGCAGTGCGCGTTCGCGGACCACCGCCGGCAAAGACTTCAGGAAAGCTGCCGAACACACCAGCGCGGCTGCAGCGCCGTCGCCGATCGGCGCGCACATCGCACGCGTCAGCGGCCAGCTGATCAAGCGGTCTTCCAACACTTGCTGCGGCGAAACCTCGAAGCGGTACTGCGCCAACGGGTTCTTCGCGCCCATCGCGTGGTTCTTTGACGCGCCGAAAGCGATCTGCGCCGCGGTCGTGCCGTGGTGCTTCATGTGCCAGGCGGCCTGCATCGCGTAGGTGTCCATGAACAGCGTGCCGCCGCCGTCCTTGGGGTTGAAGGGCTTGCCCGCTTGCTCGCCGGCGGCGGCGTAGTAGGCCAACCAGTCCTGCGGGTCGAGCTGGTCGATGCCGCCGTCGAAGATCTCCTGGGTGCGCAGCGGGTCGTCGGGCACAAACGTCTTCTCGACGCCGATTGCCAGCGACAGCTCGGCCGTGCCCGACAGCACATCTTTCCAGGCGCCGTGCAGCGCCATGCTCGCGGTCGCGCAACCGCCCTCGACGTTGATCATCGGCACGCGCTCGGGGAACAAGCGTTCACGCACCAGTGGGGTGAAACAGACCTGGCCTCGGATGTTGCGCTGGCCCCAGCTGCCCATCCCGCAGTTGCCGAACCAGGCATTGGCAATCTGGTCGCCGTTCGCTAGCCCGGCGTCGTGCAGCACGGCCAGATAAGCCTGGCGGCTCAAGTCCTTGAAGCTGGCGCCGGCTTGCTTGCCGAAGCGGGTGCAGCTGGTGCCGATCAGGTAAGCGTCGTTCATCTCATCATTCCAGTTGGATCGGCAGGTTGGACAACCCGCGCATCGCCATCGAGTCTATCCACTCGGTCGCGCTGGTTGCGCCTTCGACCTCGTCGAATCACCGGATCAACCCGGCAAAGCACAGCTGAGCCTCTTGATGCGCCGCCGCCAGGCTCGGTTCAAGCCGTGCTTGCCCGGCAGGCCTGCTCCTGATTTGCCCGGATACCAATCAGCCGATTGACTGATAGGCTTGAGGCGGTTTGCCCACCAGGCTTGGTGCGCAGTCCACCCGCAGGTCCGCTGTCCGGGCCGATTTCCTCGCAGGAGACAAGTCCTTGGTCAGCCGTTCCCCAGCCCCGAACCATTCGAACCCGGCCTCGATCTGCCCGGCAAACAGCGCCGCGCTGCCGCTGACCGACCGGCGCAACCGGGTGATGTGGCTCAACAACGACCGCGTCTTCTATGCCGGATTGCTGGGCGCGATGAGCGTTCGCACGATGGGCGGTTGGCTGGTCTATGTCTCGCTGGGGGCGCCGATCAGGATTGCGGTGGGTGCTGCCGCGCTGGGCACGCTGTCGGACGAAGCGGCCTGGCAGCGCACCGATCTGGCCGTGGTGCCGCCTTACACGCCGCACCGTGTGGTCTGCGACGAGCGGCTGATCGCCAGCATCACGGTCGAGCCCGAGACCGTCGACGACGCCGCATTGCCCGACTTCATGCGGGCCCACGTCGGCGCGGTGCCGGGCGACTGGCCGGGCGCAGCGCAGACCGTTCAGCGGGTGCGCGCGGCCCATACCTGGCTGCGCACGCATGGCCGCGACATCGACCTTCAGACCACCGGTTTCGACGAGTGTTTCTTCGGTCAACGATTGGCACCACGGCGGCTGGATGCCCGCATTGCCGGCGTGCTCGAGGAAATCCGCAACGATCCCTCGCGCAGCACGACGGCCCAGGACTGTGCGCGGGCTGTCGGGCTGTCGTTCTCGCGTTTTTTGCACCTGTTCAAGGACGAGGTCGGCACGCCATTTCGCAGCCTGCGCACCTGGAAACGGGCGCGCAGCCTGCTGCACCATGTCACCCGTGAGGCCAACCTCGTGCACGTGGCGCTCGACACCGGTTACCCCGATTCGACCCACTTCAGCCACTCGATACGCCATGTCTACGGTCTGAAGCCCAGCGAGTTGTTCGCCGGCTCGCGCCAGCTGACCGTGCTCGGTGACAGCCCGGCCGCTCGCGCTGCCCAGCGGGCCGAGCGCTGGTGCTGATGGGCCCGGTTCGGACCGCTGCTGGTTTTAGGGCCGGTCCGCGCAGGTGACAGACCCATCCCCTGGGGTGACGGCACAATCGCCCCATGTCCAATGCCTACACCCCCGACGGCCGCTCTGACGAGCCGCTGCCCAGCCCGCCCGACGCCCGACCCGATGCGGTCCAGGCCGCTCAACACGGGCTGCAATACCCCTGCGGCCAAGCGCCAGCGCCTGGCCAGGTGCGTGAGGTCGCGCCCGGCGTGCTGTGGCTTCGCATGCCTTTGCCGTTCGCCCTCAACCACATCAACCTCTGGGCGGTGGCCGACGAGGACGAGCAGGGGCCGGGCTGGGCGATCGTCGACACCGGCACCAAGACGCAGGAGTCGGTGGCGGCCTGGCGCGCGCTGATCGCTGACGACGGGCCGCTGGCGGCCACACCGCAGGGTGCGCGGATCACCCGCATCCTGTGCACCCACATGCACCCCGACCATGTCGGCATGGCCGGCTGGTTGGCGCGCAAGTTTCAGTGCCGGCTGTGGATGACCCGGCTCGAGTACCTCACGTGCCGGACCCTGACCGCCGACACCGGCCGCGAAGCGCCCGACGATGCGATCCGTTTCTACCGTCAGGCCGGCTGGCCTGAGGAGGCGATCGATGTCTATCGGGCCCGCTTCGGCGGTTTTGGCAAGTACCTGCACGCGCTGCCAGACAGCTTTCGCCGACTCAGTGATGGCGAGAGCTTCACCATCGGCGGCCATCGCTGGCGCGTGATCGTCGGTCGAGGCCATTCACCCGAGCATGCCTGCTTGCTGTGCGAGGACTTGGATCTGCTGATCTCCGGCGACCAGGTGCTGCCGAGAATATCGTCTAATGTGAGCGTTTTTCCCACCGAGCCCGACGCCGATCCGCTGGCCGACTGGCTGACCTCGCTGGCCGAGTTGCGTGCCACGCTGGGCGACCAGCTACTGGTGCTGCCGGCGCACGGTGAGCCGTTCCGTGGTCTGCACGCCAGGCTCGAACGTCTGGTCAGTGGCCACGAGCTGGGCTTGACGCGGCTGCGTCGCAGCCTGACCGACAACCCCAAGCGCGCGATCGATGTGTTCGGCGCGCTGTTTGCCCGGCCGATCGACGGCAAGGGCGATTTGCTGGGTATGGCCACTGGCGAAAGCCTGGCCCATATCAACTACCTGGTCGCGCGAGGCGAAGCCTGTTGCGTGACCGGTGCCGACGGCGTCAGGCGCTACCAGATGGTGGCCTGATCTGTCCGAAGCGCCAGCGTGCAGTTCGATGACGGTGCCCGTGACCCAAGCACCGGCTCGCGATCGAACCGATGCAGCACATCCGGCTTGGCACCCGATCACTGCAGGCGGTTGAGGCCTTCGCCTGACAAAGCCTGCGCTGCCAGCACCCCACAACGACACTCACCCAGGCTGCGCCACCATCCGCGGTCACCGATACCGTCAGAGGCTCCATGAAAAGCGCACTATTTGTCGATTTCGACAACGTCTACACCCAGCTGCGCCAGTTGCAACCCGCCGCCGCCGAGCGTTTCGCGCGCCAGCCTATCGAATGGATTCGCTGGTTGATCGAATCGCTGGAGATTCCAGACGGCCACAATCCGCAGGCGCGGCGCAGGCTGCTGGTCAGGCGCTGTTACCTGAACCCGAACTGGTACCAGACCTACCGCAATGCGTTCCTGCGTGCAGGCTTCGAGATCGTCGACTGCCCGCCCGTGACGAACCAGGGCAAGACCAGCACCGACATCCACATGGTGCTCGACATCGTCGAGTTGCTGCAGCATGAGGTTCACTACGACGAGTTCATCGTGCTGTCGGCCGACGCCGACTTCACCCCGGTGCTGCGAAAGCTGCGACGCTACGACCGGCGAACCACAGTGCTGGCGATCGGTTTTCCGGCGGCGGCATACCAGGCATCGGCCGACTTGCTGATCGACGAGCGCGCCTTCATCGAGCAGGCGCTGGGGCTTTCGGCCGAGTCGACCGAGGCCCTGCCCACGCTGTCGACCGAGCCCACCCAGGACTGCGCCCTGCGCGCTGAACAGCCCCGTGCGCCCACCGAGGCGGCATTCGAGTCCGTCGGCAACACCGACTGGGTTCGCGAGCCCGCATCAGCCGCCCGCTCAGCCACCGACGAGGAATTGGCCCGCATCAGCTGTCGCATCGAGCAAGCCGTCGAGCAGCGCAACCAACCGGTGGCCGCCGGTCAGCTGGCATCTCGCTTGCGGCATGAGTTTCCGCAGGCCTTGGAAAACTGGAACGGGCATGGCGCTTTCAAGCCCTTTTTTCGCTCGCTGGGCCTGACCAAGCTGTTGTGGCTCAACGGCTCGGGTGGACGCATCGCCGACCCGGCGCGCCACGCGCTGGACGGACTGGCCAGCACCGAGTCCGACAACGCGAGCCCCGCGCGCGAGTCGGGCTGGACCGGCCACGAGGCGCTGCTGGCCATCGCTCGTGAGGTCAACAGCCTGACCGGCGCACCGTTGCTGCCGCCGCCCGCAGTGCACGCCGTGCTCTTGCTGCTGTGCGAAGACCTGGCCGCGCATGCCTACGAGCCGACCGAGACCGCGAGCAGGATCCGCGAACAAGGACTGGCGCAACACGGGCTGGACCTGTCGATGCGCGACGTGGTCTTCATCCTGCGTGGCATGCAACTCAACGGCCATGTCTTCGGCCGTGGTCAGGACGACGCGCGCACGCTGGCGCGACGCCTGGTCGACCAGGTGTTGTTCCTGTGCGAACGCGAACAGATGGAACTCGACGAAGCGGCTCTGGCCCAGGTGCGGCGTTGGATTGGCGGCGACTTGGTCGATTGACTGGGGCTGCGCCGCACCGAGGGCCTGGCAGCAGCAGGGTCTGGGTCTGATGCGGCATGATGGCGGGGCTGCGCGAGTGCCGCGGCACTGATCACTGGGTATGAAAGGATGAACGCATGATCGATACAAAACACATAGGCCACCAGTTCCCGGCCTTCAGCGCCGAAATCGAGCGCGGCCGATTGAAGTTCTTCGCCAAGGCGATCGGCCAGACCGACCCGGTCTACACCGACGAGGTAGCAGCGCATGCCGCCGGTCACCCCGGACTGCCGGTGCCGCCGACTTTTCTGTTCTGCCTCGAGATGGAGTCACCCAACCCTGGCGCGGCCCGCGACTTGCTGGACCTGCCAGTGCCCAAGGTCTTGCACGGGGAGCAGCGATTCAGCTACCACGCGATGTGCTTTGCGGGCGACACGCTGACCTTCGAGCCGCGCATCACCGACATTTACAGCAAGAAGGGCGGTTTGCTCGAATTCGTGGTCCGCGAGACGCGCGTGACCAATCAACACGGCACGCATGTGGCCGATCTCAACGCAATCACGGTGGTCAAACATGGTTGAACTCGACAAGATCCAGGCCGGCGACGCACTGCCGAGCTTTAGCACCGAACCGGTCTCGAGGCTGGCGCTGGCGCTGTACTGCGGTGCCTCCGGAGACCACAATCCTATGCATGTGGACACCGACTACGCCCGCGCCGGTGGCTCACCCGATGTCTTCGCGCACGGCATGCTGTCGATGGCTTACCTGTCTCGGCTGCTGACGAACTGGGTACCTCAACAACATCTGCGCGGCTATGGGGTGCGCTTTGTCGCGATCACCCAGATCGGCGACCAGATCAGCTGTTCGGGCCAGGTGACCGAGCTGTTTGAGGCGGACGGCGAGCGCCGCGCAAGAATTTCCCTGCAGACGGTGAACCAGCACGGCCAGGTCAAGCTCACAGGCGACGCCGTGGTCGCGCTGGCCGGCCACTGAGGAGCCTGCATGGCCATCGTGATCCCGAAGCCGTCCTGGATGGACAGCGACCTCGAGCAACTGACCGACACCGCCAACCGCTTCGCCGACCGCGAATGCCTGCCCAACGACGCGCGCTGGCGCGCCCAGCGCCATGCTGACCGCGACATCTGGAACAAGGCCGGCGCTGCTGGGCTGTTGTGCGCCAGCATTCCAGAGTCCTACGGCGGCGGCGGGGGCCACTTCGGCCACGAGGTCGTGATCACCCAGGCACTGGCCTACAAGATGGCAGGCGGTTTTTCCAACACGGTGCATTCGGGCATCGTCGCGCACTACCTGCTGCGCTACGCCACCGAGGCCCAGAAACAGCGCTGGCTGCCCAGGATGGCCAGCGGCGAATTGGTCGCAGCGATCGCGATGACTGAACCTGGTGCTGGCACCGACCTGCAAGCGATCCGCAGCAGCGCCAAGCGTGACGGCGACGACTACGTGATCAACGGTGCCAAGACCTTCATCACCAACGGCTTGCATGCCAACCTGATCTGCGTGGTCGCGCGCACCGGGCAAGAGATCGGCGGCAAAGCGCTGAGCCTGATCATGGTCGAGACCGACGGGCTGGCGGGGTTTCGCCGCGGCCGCCTGCTCGACAAGGTCGGCCAGCAAACCGTCGACACCGCCGAGTTGTTCTTTGATGACATGCGGGTGCCGGCACACCAGTTGCTGGGCCTCGAGGAGGGCCGCGGTTTTGTCCAATTGATGGAGCAGTTGCCGCGTGAGCGGCTGATCATCGGCGTGGGCTGCGTCGGGACGATGCAGCGCGCCATCGACGAGACACTGGCTTATGTGCAGCAGCGCAACATCTTCGGCAAGCCGCTGATGGCGATGCAGAACACCCGCTTCAAGCTGGCCGAATGCCAGACCAAGCTGACGATCGCGCGCAGCTTCGTTGACGACTGCATCCACCGCTCGCTCAACGACACGCTCGATCTGGCGACGGCCGCGATGGCCAAATGGTGGGTCAGCGAGGTGATGGGCCAGGTGGTCGACGACTGCGTGCAGATGCACGGCGGCTACGGCTACATGAACGAGTACCCTATCGCCAGGCTCTACACCGACGCCCGCGTCGGCCGCATCTACGGCGGCAGCAACGAGGTGATGACAGAGCTGATCGCCCGTACGATGGACGGCGGCAAGCGCTAAAAAATAGCCG